>JAPLAW010000039.1 GCA_026393075.1 Actinomycetota bacterium
ATAAGTTGTGATTGGTTCGCCAACAACCGTTGTTTCAGGGAAGCGAATTGTCTTAGCAATAATTGTTTCAAAAACATCTTCTGGGTATTTCTCAAGAATCGTGGTTAGAACTTCGCGATTGTGAACGGTCTTTCGCTCGTACATAGTTGCCAAGATTCCGATTAACTTCAAATCTGGATTAAGGAAGTTCTTAACTTTATCGAGGTTACCTTTGAGTTCAATGAAACCGTGCAAAGCAAAATACTCACATTGCAGTGGAACGATTACTTCATCTGCCGCAACGAGAGCGTTAATTGTTAACTGACCCATAGTTGGCTGGCAATCAATCAAGATAACGTCGTAACGATCTTTCAATGTGTTCAAGGTTCGCTTTAAGAACTGTTGTCCGCCGATTTCAGCACCGAGTGTGGTTTCAGCTGTTCCCAAGTCACGGTTTGCAGGCAAGAAATCTAGCCCCGGAACTGATGACTTTAAAATAATCTGATCGACGTCAGCAGTTGGATCCATCAAAGCGTAATAAACAGTTTGTTCTAGTGGCAGACTGTGGGCGTTAACGCCAAGACCAAGTGATAAACCACCTTGTGGGTCGAAGTCGACTAGTAATACTTTGCGACCAAGTTCAGTTAGCGCAGCACCCAAATTAATTGTTGATGTTGTCTTACCAACGCCGCCCTTTTGGTTAAAAAGCGCAATTACCTTTGCCGGCAGGCCATCTTGCGGGGCAGGGGGAACGCGAAAATTCTTAGGCGTCGTTCCTAGAAGGTTGGCTGTTGTGGCCACATCATCTTCAAATGTCGATTTAGCGTTCAAGCGTTAAACCTCTTTCTGCTTAGGTGCGTGAGCCTACGCATCGAATAGCCCCGTGAGCAAGTAGTGTTCACCCGTGGAAACGCCGGTCACTAAAGCTTCAGGAATCGATGTCGCATCAGATGCGATCGAGCCAACTGCTGCGACCAATGAATTCAGCGTGACCAATGAATTCAGCGTCCACTTAGCTAACTTCGATGGCCCCTTTGATCTGCTGCTACAGCTGATTTCGCGCCACAAGCTCGACATCACCGAAATCTCGCTAAGCCTGGTAACCGATGAATTTATTGCCTTCATTCGCGCCCTCGAGCTCTCTGGTGAAGGTTGGCGTCTTGATCAAGCCACCGAGTTCCTAGTTGTTGCAGCTACCTTGCTTGATCTCAAAGCCGCACGCCTTCTTCCTTCGGGTGAAGTTGAAGATGAAGAAGATCTGGCCCTACTTGAAGCTCGCGATTTACTCTTCGCTCGTTTGCTGCAGTACCGCGCATTTAAGGAAATTGCTGCCACCTTTGGCGATCGCATAACCCTGCAAGACAAGGCTTTCCCGCGTGTTGTGGCCCTTGATCCGGCGCTTTCTGCGTTGCTACCTGAAGTGTTAATCGGCGTTGGCGCAGAGCGCTTTGCCGCCATAGCTGACCGCGTGTTGACTCCAAAGACCCCAGCCTTAGTTTCGGTCGAGCACCTTCATATGGCACTGGTGAGTGTGGCCGAGGAGTCTAAAGGCGTGGTTGAGGCTTTGCGAAAGTCCAAAACGCTAAGTTTCCGCTCTCTGATCGCCGATGCCAGCAGCACTTTAGTTGTCGTAGCTAGGTTCCTGAGTTTGCTTGACCTATATCGCCAAGGCGTGCTTCGCTTTTAGTAGATAGCGAGGGCGAAAATGTCTAATGTCGAACTTGAGCGTTCAATCGAGGCGATCCTGATGGTTGTCGACGAGCCAGTAACTGAGCTGATTTTAGCTTCGGTACTGGTTGTGACCATTGATGAAGTCGTGGCCGCCCTTGAGAACCTTTCCTCCTCATATGAAGGTCGCGGCTTTGAACTGCGCGCTGTGGCCGGGGGATGGCGTTTTTATAGCCATCCAGATTGCGCTGTAGCAGTTGAGAAGTTTGTCCTAGATGGCCAACAGAACCGCCTTACACAGGCGGCTCTTGAGACCTTGGCCGTTATTGCCTATCGCCAGCCAGTTAGTCGTGCTCGCGTCTCGGCTATCCGCGGCGTGAATGTTGAAGCGGTAATGAAGACCTTGATTACCCGAGGTTTGGTCGAAGAGTTTGGCCTCGAGCACGAGACCGGGGCAATCCTTTACAAGACGACCAGCTACTTCCTTGAGCGTCTGGGCGTAAACAGTCTCGAAGATCTGCCAGCTCTGGCTCCATACTTGCCAGATCTAGATCGCCTCGACGAGATTCTGGACTCTCTAACCGATTAGTCCACGTTGGGCCAATTAGCCCTAGACAGGGGAGAGGCGGTATCTTTACGCCCTTAACCTGACTGTCGAGGAGATAGCCAAATGGCCGAGATGCGCCTTAATAAAATAATTGCCGATGCGGGAATCACCAGCCGCCGTGGCGCCGATGAA
>JAPLAW010000017.1 GCA_026393075.1 Actinomycetota bacterium
CGTTCCAGCCCTGCGGAATTGTCGGAATTGAACTCACGTGGAGCTGAGGGGATTTGAACCCCTGACCCCCTGCATGCCATGCAGGTGCGCTACCAGCTGCGCCACAGCCCCGAATTTCTTTGAGAAGCAGACCCTACCTTAATTACTCAGGTGCTTCTGCTCCAGATTCTTCACCCAGGATCTTTTCTGGAATCGATCCCGCATTATGTTCAACTAGATGCCAGCCCCGCGGATTAGTCTGCAAAATTGACCAAGATGCATTAGATAAGCCACCTACAGCGCCCCAATTAGCCATCGGCAAATTAAGTAAAGAACCCAGAACGCAACGCGCAGTACCGCCGTGAGTAGTTACTACTAATAATTGATTATCTAAATCACCAAGTGCTCGTTTGATCGCACCTACTGCGCGATTAGCGACATCGCTTCGTTTTTCACCAGTAGTTCCGGCTGGATTATCTTCGCCATCAATCCAGCGAACAAAGTTCTGTAAATCTTCGGCACGATTTTCAGCGCCAGTTTTTCCTTCCCAAAGTCCACCATTAGTTTCGCGCAAATCAATATCAACCTGGAACCGATTTACAGTATTCCAATCAGTCTGACCATGCCGCCACAATAAAACTCGATTAGCCATGTGAATTAATTATTTCTCATCAATCGGAATTCGAACATCTAACTTAATTGTTGGGCAATCATTCCAGAGGCGATCGAGCATGTAATAACGGCGCAGATCAGCACTTTGAATGTGTACAACTAAATCTGAGTAATCAAGCAGAATCCATTCTTCGCCACCTTCACGACGAACTGGCTTATCTCCGACTTGGCGCAACTTTTCTTCAACAAAGTCAGCAATCGCATCAACTTGGCGCACATTTTGACCAGTAACGATCAAGAAGACTTCGCTTAAAACTAATTGATCAGATAAATCGATGGCAACCATGTCGGTGCCGAATTTATCGGCTGCTGCTTGCGCTGCGATCTGGGTTAAGACTTTGACTGACTCACTTGCTGGCATAGAGGCCACGTTCCTTTATATAGGTAACTACTGCAGGTGGCAGCAGATCAAAATCTCCAGCGCGTACTTGAGTTGCTGAAATATTTAAAGCATCGATATCAAGGGTTGGTGACCCAGGAAAGTCGGGGCGATCAATAACTAAAACTTCGACTAACTTCTTTAACTCATCAGCGCGGTGCCACTTATCGATACTTGAATGAGCATCGGTGCCAAGAATCAAAACGATTTTGTCATTTGGATAAGTTGCTTTTAACGCTTCAACGGTATCAATCGTATAGCTAGGGCCACTTCGACGAATTTCAATGCTATTTACTAAAACCTCATCGCCTAAATCAAGATCTGCAACTGCTAACTGACACATCTTCAAGCGATCTTCACCCGAAGCAACTGGTGTATTCTCGCGTAACCAAGGATCGCCAGCTGGAACCAAAATAATTTGATCAACTACGTCGCGTTCGAGTAGTTCGGTCATTACATAAAGATGGCCATTGTGGATTGGGTCAAAAGTGCCGCCATAAAGGCCAATCCGATTACTGCGACTCAAACTCTAACTTTTCTAAATTACTTGCCGAGGCGAAGTGTTAAATAAAGAAGGAGTGAGAGAACACCAAAAGCTAGTAAACCGAAGAAAGCTGGTGGTGCTGGCAGTTCGCGAGCGATTTCAGATGCACGAATAATCATGGGCTGAGCCTACTACGACCCTGTGAGTAGTTTCTTAAAGGCTGCTTCGTCGATAATCGTTACGCCTAATTCTTCAGCTTTGGCCAACTTTGAACCAGGTTCGGCACCCACTAAAAGATAATTAGTTTTCTTAGAAACCGATGAAGAGGCTTTGCCGCCATGTGCCGTAATAGTTTCGGCGATGCCATCGCGGGTGAAGGATTCCAGCCCGCCAGTTACTACGAAAGTCAGCCCGGCCAAAGTTTGTGGCGCTGTATTGGTATCTACGAAATGCACTGTTACACCAGCTGCAGCCCAGCGTTCAACGATGCGCTTATGCCAATCAACTGCAAACCATTCTGAAATCGCCTCAGCCATTGTTGCACCGACGCCATCGATCGCGGCAATTTCCTCAACTGAGGCTGTTGCTAACTTTTCTAGCGAACCGAATTCGGTTGCTAGTGCTTGGGCTGAAGTTGGCCCAACATGGCGAATAGAAAGCGCAACAATGGTTCGCCATAGTGGGCGGGTTTTTGCAACTTCGAGAGCGTTCATTAATTTATCTACGTTGGCCGCTTGCTGGCCATCTTTCTTAGTAAAGAAACTCGACTTAACTAATTTAGCCGGAGTTAGATCAAACAGTTCAGATTCATCTTCGAGGATCTTCTCGGAAAGTAGTGCGGTTGCTGCTTCGTAACCCAGGACATCGATATCTAGCGCTGCCCGAGAAGCGATGTAGTAAATACGCTCGCGCAATTGTGCCGGGCAAGATCTGGTGTTAGGACAACGAATATCAATATCGCCTTCAGTGATTGCGCGAAGTTCACTGCCACAATCTGGACAATTAGTTGGCATTACAAATGCGCGTTCGCTGCCATCGCGACGTTCAATAACCGGAGCTAAGACCTCAGGAATTACATCGCCAGCCTTACGAATGATTACGGTGTCACCGATCAGAATGCCTTTACGAATAACTTCTTGGGCATTATGTAGCGTGGCATTAGTAACAGTTGAACCAGCAACTTTGACCGGCTCCATGAAAGCAAATGGAGTTACTCGACCAGTACGACCAACGCTGACCTTGATATCGAGCAACTTTGTAGATACTTCTTCTGGTGGATATTTAAAGGCGATTGCCCACTTGGGTGCACGCGAGGTGAACCCAAGCTTTTCTTGCGATGCAATCTCATCAACTTTAATTACAACACCGTCGATTTCGTGCTCAACGTCGTGGCGATGGGCTTCGTAATAACCAATAAATTCAGTAACTTCAGCTCGATTTGAGCAAACTTTAAAGCGAGCACTTGTTGGTAGCCCTAAACCTTTAAGTAGCCCGTAGGCTTGGCTCTGTGCCGAAAATTCGATTCCGGTTCGAGCACCAACACCGTGGACAACAACATCAAGTGGCCGGCTTGCGGTCACACGAGGATCTTTCTGGCGTAATGAACCAGCGGCACCGTTACGTGGATTAGCAAATAAAGGTTTGCCCGCTTCCTCAAGTGCTTCATTCATCTCGTTGAATTGCGCAATTGGAAAGAAGACTTCGCCACGAACTTCGATTAGCTCGGGGATTTTCTTGCCACTTAAATTGTGTGGCAGAGATTTAATAGTTTTTACATTTAGAGTTACATCTTCACCCGTAGTGCCATTGCCACGAGTCAGGGCACGGGTTAGCTGACCGTTTTCAAATTTAAGATTAATCGCCAGGCCATCGACTTTAAGTTCACACAAGTATTGCGGGTTCGGAATTTCTTTCTCAACCCGATCAAACCAGGCACTTAATTCATCGAGGTCAAAGACGTTATCAAGACTCATCATTTTCTCGATGTGATCGTGTTGTTCAAATTGAGTTGAGAAGCCGCCACCCACATGCAGCGTTGGTGAATCTGGTTCTTTGAGTTCAGGGTGTTTAGCTTCTAGCGCTTCAAGTTCTTTTAATAACTTATCAAATTCGGCATCTGTGACAGTTGGATCATCAAGGACGTAATAACGAAACTGATGGTCACGAATCTGAGCCGTAAGTTCGACTATGCGATGGCGCGCAGCATTACTCATAACAATTACTCGGTCTGGCAGATCGTGGCCGAACCAACTACCCGATCGCCATCGTAGATAACCATGGCTTGCCCGGTTGCCAGCCCTAACAAAGGTTCATCAAGTTCGGCAATTAAATTGCTGCCATCAAAGTAATAGGTGCAATCAAGGGCGCTTCCGTGCGCTCTAATCTGCACAAAACCACGCTTTTTCGCATCAGTTACGTCGGGGCCGCACCAGATGGCGCGCTCGCCCCAGATCTTTGAAATTGCTAGCTCTTCGCGAGAGCCAACAACCACAGTATTGGTAACTGGTTCGATTTTAAGAACGAAACGAGGTGAACCATCGGCAGTTGGAACAGTTAGCCCTAAACCTTTTCGTTGTCCGATTGTGTAGGTGTAGGCACCTTTATGCTCGCCAATTTTTTTACCATCTTGATCAACGATTGGACCAACTTCACTTCCTAAGCGATCGTGCAACCAACCGGCATTATCGCCCGAAGGTACAAAACAAATATCGTGACTATCTGGTTTTTGCGCAACTGCTAAGCCACGTGCTTCGGCTTCTTTGCGAATATCAACTTTCTCGGTATCACCTAATGGAAATATTGCGCCATCGATTTGTTCGCGAGTTAACACTGCCAATACATAAGACTGATCTTTGGAATGGTCAACTGCGCGGTGCAAAGTTTTTCCGCTTTCAGATTCTCGGGTGTTGGCATAGTGCCCAGTTACCACGCCATCGAAACCCATAGCGCGGGCACGATCTAGGACAGCGGCAAATTTAATCTTCTCGTTGCATCGCAAACATGGGTTTGGTGTGCGACCGGCAGAGTATTCAGATAAAAAGTTTTCAACTACGCCATCGTGAAACTCTTGCGCCATATCCCAGATATAAAACGGAATACCGATTACATCGGCTGCACGACGAGCATCGTGCGAATCTTCGATAGTGCAGCAACCGCGCGCACCCGAACGATATTTCTGTGGGTTGGCAGCCAAAGCTAAGTGCACACCGATTACATCGTGCCCAGCTTCGACTGCGCGGGCAGCAGCAACTGCAGAATCAACGCCACCGCTCATGGCTGCAATTAACTTCATGAAGCTACCGCCGCTCTCCCACGTTGAATTACACCGGGCAGCACTGACAGCACATAGTCCACTTCGGCTGCTGTATTACTTGGCCCAAAGGAGAAACGTAGCGAAGATTGAGCAGAAATATCGTCGTGGCCCATAGCCATCAAAACATGACTTGGTCTATGTACGCCTGCACTACAAGCCGAACCAGTGGAGCATGAAACTTTCTCGCTATCTAATAGCAATAACAAGGTATCGCTTTCAGTGCGCGGGAAAGTGATATTGACGATGCCGGGCAAACGATCGACATCGGCGCCGTTTACAAATGCATCTGGAATCTGTGCGATAACTTTTTGGGCAAAGTCATCACGCAACTTAGCGATATTGCTTGCGTCGTAACTCTTGGCACTTACGGCGGCAGCGAAGGCAACAATGGCCGGTGCGTTTAGCGTGCCACTTCGAATTTCCCGTTCTTGTCCACCGCCATGCAACAGTGCCGGAATCTCAACAGCCCGGCGCAAAATTAAAACCCCGATACCAAGTGGGCCACCAATTTTGTGTGCGCTAAGGGTCATCGCAAAAAGACCAAGCTCTTTATAGTTCAACGAAACTTTGCCAAAACTTTGTACCGCATCAGAATGCACTGGAATTTCTCCAGCAATTTTTACAACCTCAGCAATTGGTTGCAGAACTCCAGTTTCATTATTTGAATGCATGACTGAAATGACGGCAATCTCGTCGCCCCGTTTAGCGATCAAGTCACTTAAGAAATTAAGATCTACTACGCCAGAAGTGGTTACGGGCAACTCAATAACTTCAGCGCCTTCATGTTCGAATAACCATTTAGCTGGATCCAAAATTGCATGGTGCTCAATTGCCGAAATAACCACAACATTGCGACCATTCTTGCGACCCAACCAGAACAGCCCCTTGAGTGCGATGTTATTTGCCTCGGTGCCTGAAGCGGTAAAAATTATTTCGCTGGAAAGGCAGCCGGCGGCTTTAGCTATTGATTCACGGGCATCTTCTAAGTCTTTGCGAGTAGCGCGACCTTGCGTATGCAGACTAGATGGATTGCCTAACTTGCTGGCTTGTGAAGTAAATGCAGACAGCGCATCAGCCAAAATCGGCGTGGTTGCCGCATGATCGAGATAGACGCTATTCATGCGGGTAAGTCTAGGACTTTTGCGCAGTAACTCCTTGCGTAGCTTGAGGCAGGACCGCAAATAGGTCGCCCACTACGCCGAAATCAGCCAAATCAAAGATTGGTGCCTCAGGATCTTTATTCACTACGGCAATGGTCTTGCTGGTTTGCATGCCAGCGCGGTGTTGAATCGCGCCCGAAATTCCGCAAGCAACATAAAGTTGTGGGCTAACTGTTTTACCAGTCTGGCCAACTTGATGTGAATGTGGATACCAACCAGCATCAGTTGCTGCACGTGACGCACCAACTGCAGCACCTAGCGAATCAGCAAAACCTTCAACTGCTGAAAAATCTCCATTTGTGCCACGACCACCAGAGACAACAACTTGAGCTTCAGTAAGTTCTGGTCGGCCACCTTTAACTGGTGGTGTCGATGAAGTTGTAGTTGCCAACTTTGCTGCATCTGAAATTGTGAGCGAAAGATTTTCAACCGCAGGTGACGAATCAGAAAGATCAGCTTCAATTGAGTTAGGGCGCACTGTGATTATCGGGACCCCGTTAGATACCTTTGAATGCACAGTTGTTGAACCACCAAAAACTAATTGTGTTGCAGTTAGATCTGCGGCCACATCAACGGCATCGGTGATAATTCCAGAATCAGTTGCTACCGCTACACGACCAGCTACCTCTTTGCCATAAGCATGAGAGGCAATCAGGATTGCGCTCGGGGATTTTTGCGCAATGATTTGGGAAATTGCATCAGCTGCTGCTGCAACGCCATGTGTCGCAAAATCAGCAGATTCAACTACTAATACGTTAGCAATTGGTCCGTGCTTTACTGTTGCGGCAAGTATGGCACCAGCACCAGGGGCAGCTAAAACAATCGCTGTAACACTGCCATTGCGAGCTGCAGCAGTTGCTAGTTCGGCTGTGGTTTTTGTGGACTTATCGCCAGCAAAATCGGCAAGAATAAATATTTGGCTCATATGAATTTCTTCTCTGTTAGGAATTTAACTAAATCATTTCCGCCATTACCTTCATCGGTAACTTTAACGCCAGCAGCACGAGGTGGACGTGGTGCTGAATCGGCAACTAATGACCAAGCAGATTCAGCTGAAACTCCAACACTGGCCAGATCACGACTATCGATTGTTTTCTTCTTCGCAGCCATGATTCCTTTAAAGGATGGATAACGTGGTTCGTTAATCTTTTCAACCACGCTGACCACAGCAGGCAACTTTGCATTAATCGCATCGACGCCAGCTTCAGTTGTACGGGTAATCGAAACTGTATTTGCTGCTGGATCAACTGAAACAATTGATGCAAAAGTTAACTGCGCCCAACCAAGTCGTTGTGCCAACATTGCCGGCACCACACTCATGCGAGCATCAGTTGATTCAGTTCCACAGATAACTAGGTCAAAGCCACCATTTTTAATTACTTCTGCTAAAACTTTAGAAGTGGCGAGTGCATCAGAACCAGCAAGAGCTACATCGCTGACCAGAATCGCATCGTTAGCGCCCATTGATAGAGCTTTGCGAATTGCTTCAGTTGCGCGTTCTGGTCCCATGGAAACGATGGTCACGCTATTTGCGCCACCTTCTTCATTTCCACCGTGAGCTTCGACAATGCGCAGCGCTTCTTCAACTGCATATTCATCGAGATCATTTAGGACAGCGTCAACACCTTCACGGTCAAGGACGCCGTTGACCATCTTCTTCTCGGCCCAGGAATCTGGGACCTGCTTTACGCAGACTGCAATCTTCATAGGGCGATGTTACTGGCGGGTTCGGGCAGTGCCAACATTTAGCAAGCAGGCTTAGGTCACATTTCTTCACCTAAGCGTCACTCGCAATTCACCTCCCAGAACGCTCCCTGTTGTAACCAATAGCCAAGATTTGGCCATGAGAATCGTCCATGTCACTAACTTTTACGGTCGCCAGTCCAACCAGCAGATCAACCAGCTGAACAATTCTGCCTTAGCTCATCAGGCAGCCGGCAATGAGTTCATCGCCATTGTTCCTAGTTTTCATTTAGCAACTATCGAAACTAGTTTTGGCAAGATCATTAATCTTCCGTCAATTCGCGTGCCTTTTACAAACGGCCGCAGACTGATTCTCAGCCAACGATTACTAAGAAATATTGTCGTGGCACTAGACCCAGACGAAATCGAAGTAATCAATCAGCATTATCTAGATGGTTTTAAAAAATGGGCTATAAAGCGTAGTTTGAAAGTTCATACGAAAATTCGCCCGCTTGACTTCTTGCAACATAAATCCAAGGGAGCTGTAGAGGCCGAAGAAGCGCTCGCTATGGAAAGTTTTTTTCATAACCGCGCTAAGAATTTTTCAATTCCAGCTTAGTTCTAACAAGAGATCTTAACTTAAGGTTCACCGACACTTCACTTCAACTTGAGGTTTAGCAAATTATCATAAGTGATAGTTGGCTGTGTGAAGCTTGATAACTTGGAAAGTAAATTGCGAGTAGCAATTGTTGCTGAATCTTTCCTGCCTCAAGTTAATGGAGTAACCAACTCCGTTCTGCGCGTTTTGGACTATCTGAAAAAGAATAGCCATGAAGCAATAATTTTGGCGCCTGACTCAAATGGCAGTCCTCTTGAATACGCGGGCTTCGAAGTTTTACCAATCCCAGCAGTTAACTTAAAAGGTTTGATTCCGCTGGCTCTTCCGCAGCAACTCGCCAAAGCAAAACTTATTGAATTTAATCCTGATGTTATTCATTTGGCTTCACCGGCATTGCTAGGAAATTACATTGCCAAGTTTGCTAGACGAAGCGAAATACCTACGCTTTCGGTCTATCAAACCGATCTTGCCGGTTTTGCTAATAATTATGGTCTGCAGCTAGCAAACAGTTCGCTCAGTAAATTCGTTGCGAAAGTCCATTCAAATACCGATCGCACGCTAGCCCCATCTACTTCTGCTTGTGATTACTTAACCGGTTTAGGAGTACCTGAGGTAAAGCTTTGGCAACGTGGCGTAGATTCTGAAAGATATCGGCCGGAAAATCGTTCTTCTGAACTTCGTGCCAAGCTTCTTGGTGACCGACCCGATCGCACACTTATTGGTTACATCGGACGCTTGGCACATGAAAAAAGGCTAGAAGATTTAATAGATCTAGATAGTCAAGATGATGTGCAACTAGTAATTGTTGGTGATGGACCGATTCGTAGTCGACTAGAGCGCAAACTACCGAATGCAATTTTCACTGGTTTCAAATCAGGCAGTGATCTGGCACAAATGTATGCCTCGTTAGATATTTTCATTCACACTGGTCAGCACGAAACTTTTTGTCAATCTATTCAAGAAGCTCTGGCATCAGGTGTTCCGGTTATCGCACCTAATTTAGGTGGGCCAGTTGACCTGGTTCAAGATGGAGTTACTGGCTATTTGATTAATACCGGTAATTACAAGGAGATTCGAAGAGTAGTTAAGTTAATTCAAAACAGTAATCCTGATGCACTTAGAAAGCTGACTAGAGATTCAGTAGTTCAAAGAACCTGGAGCTCAATAAACCATGAGCTTATCCAGCACTACCGAGATTTGATAAGACTGAATATCACACAAGGATCGGAGCTAGTAGCATGAAAATAATGCACATTGCGAATTTCTATGGTCCTAAATCTGGTGGCATTAGAACAACTTTGCATGAGTTAGGCAAAGGGTATATTTCAAAAGGCCATGAATTCATTTATGTCGTCCCAGGCTCTAGTTTCTATTGTGAAGAAACTCCTTCCGGCACAAGAGTTACTGTCCCTTCATTCATTCTCCCTTTCAGTGGTGGCTACCGCGTAATTCTCAATAAGCGGGCAATCAAGCGTTTAATCATCACACTTGCTCCTGATCGCTTAGAGCTTTCCGATCGCTTAACGCTCTCGAGCCTAGGAAAGTGGGCTGTTGCCCGCGGAATTCCATCATCAGTTTTTAGCCATGAGTCTTTAACTGGCTTAGTGCGCACCTATTTGCCAGTTAATCTAACCAAATTCGTTAACTGGCATAACCGGCGGCTAGCTGCCCGATTTACTCACGTTATTGCGACTACTAATTTTGCGGCAAGTGAATTCCGACGAATTGGCACGCAAAACTTGGCACAGATTCCACTAGGTGTGGATTTAACTTCCTTTAGTCCTACTTTCTACAATCAAGAATTGCGTGAGAATCTTGCGAAAGGTGCCAAGTATTTACTTGTCCATTGCGGCCGGCTCTCACCTGAAAAACAGCCACAACGTTCCTTCGAAGCTGTAGCCGAATTACAAAAACGCGGAATTGATGTCCATCTCGTTTATGTTGGTGGCGGTCCACTTTGGAGCAAACTGCGACAGAATTCAAAAGGGTTACCAGTTACATTCTTGGGTTACATTGCCGATCGCAAACGAGTAGCTGAGATTTTAGCTTCAGCAGATATCTCTATTGCACCTGGCCCAATTGAAACATTTTGCCTTGCCGCACTTGAATCACTGGCCTCAGGTACCCCGGTGGTTGCTTCTGAAACAAGTGCAGTTGGTGAATTTTTACTGATTGATCAAAACGACTCGGTAGGTGCAGTGGCAGCAAACAACGGAATTGCTTTTGCAAATGCGATTGAAAATTTCATCCAAAAAATAGAAGTTGAGCCTAATCTGAATCAACGCTGTCACGAGCAATCTGAGAATTATCCTTGGAGTTCAACAATCTCATTGATGCTCACTTTGCATGGTGACCGTCCACAAATAATGCAAGCCAAACATAGACTTCGAGCGGCCTAGAAAAATGAAACCAGTAACTTTGGCAATTATTGGTGATAGCGCCGCATCAGGCGTTGGAGATTCAAATGGGTCAGGCGTAAATCTTGGTTGGAGCTATTACTTAGCAAAAAGCTTTGAAAATCCATTAGTTTTCATTAATGTAGCTCGTCCAGGTGCGCAATCTTTCGAAGTGCTACACACTCAACTACCTCGCGTTCAACTACACAATCCCGACATCTGCGCGGTAATTGTTGGTGGAAACGACTTATTGCGAAATGGGTTTGACCCAGAGCAATTACATAGAAATCTTCGCCAAACCGTAAGAGCCCTAACTGAGAGCAACGCATTAGTTTTAATGATCCTGCTACACGATCCAACTGAGATAGTGCCTATGCCAAAGCTTTTGGCAAATGTATTAGATCGTAGAGTCCGCTCGGTAAATGCGGTAACTACCGCTGTCGCAAGAGAATTTGGCGCAGTCCTGCTTGATACGAGAAAAATAGTTGATATTTATAATCTATCTAATTGGCACATTGATCGAATGCATCCAAGCAAAATTGGTCATCAACGTATTGCCCTTGAATTCCGAAAGTTGATCTCAGATTTCGGATTCCAAATTGCACAAATCGAAGTAGATAATGAAATTAGGCGTAGTAAAAAGCACTCGATTCTATGGATGCTCCGTAATGGAACACCTTGGTTCTTAAAACGCAGTATCGATTTGTTGCCCGCCGCCTTATTGCTCATGGTTATCGAAGGAGCGCGCTCATTTATCAGCCGTAAATCAAATCAAGTTGGGGCCGATTTATTAGCGCCAAAATTTATAAAGTACCAAGATCTGGAAACAACCGAGATCTCTGAAGTAAAAATCTCTTAGCAAGAGGCAAAAATTCAGTAATTCGGGCAAGATAGCCCCATGTTGCCAGCAGATCCGAGATACCTAGGTGCAACTGTCACCGAAGAAGGTACAAATTTTGCGATCTGGACATCAGGAGCTGACGCCGTTGAGCTCTGTTTATTTGATGAAGTAAATGGCGAACTGGTTGAATCACGTTATTCACTAAGTCATCGCAATGGTCCGATTTGGCATGGCTACTTAGCTGGTGTTCGCGCTGGTCAAAAATATGGTTATCGAATTCATGGACCTTGGATTCCAGAACAGAATTTACGATTTAATCCAGCCAAACTTTTACTTGATCCTTACACACATGAGCTATCTGGTGAACTGCACTATGTGCCAGAAATTTATGGACATCAAAGTAAAGATGGTTGGGGCAATGGCGATCTAACTATTCGCGATATCCGAGACAACGTTGGAAAAGTGCCATTCTCAGTGGTAACTGATCACAAAACACGACATATCAATCGAATTGATCATCGCTGGGCACATACTTATATTTACGAAGCGCATGTAAATGGTTTAACTGCTAATAATTTAGAAATCCCGGCTGAAGAACGTGGTACATATAAAGCTCTCGGCCACCCCAGCACAATCGCTCATTTACAAGGTCTAGGTATTACTGCCCTTGAACTGTTGCCGATTCAAGCATTTATCTCTGAACCAACAACTGCCGAACGTGGTTTGCAGAATTATTGGGGCTATAACACCATGTCATTTAATGCACCGCATCCGCAATATGCCGCAACTGATGATGCAGTTAGTGAATTGCAATGGGCGGTTTTGCAACTTCATCAAGCAGGTATCGAAGTTATTCTGGATGTGGTTTATAACCACACGGCTGAAGCTGGAGTTGGTGGGCCAACACTTAGCTTCCGCGGCATTGATAATCGAGATTGGTACCGCCACACTAAAGAAAGTACCTACTTAGATTTAACTGGATGTGGAAATACTTTGGCTGCGGCTAAACCACATTCAGTTCGCTTCATCATTGATTCGCTGCGCTGGTGGACCGATGTAATTGGTGTCGATGGCTTCCGGTTTGATCTTGCAACTGCGCTGTTTAAAGATGAAAGTGCTCGACATTCCTCGTTATTTGCAGCGATTACAGCTGAACCAATCTTGCGCGATCGCAAAATGATTGCTGAGCCCTGGGATGTAACACGATATGGCTTGGGCGAGTTCTCTTATCCGTGGCGCGAATGGAATGATTTTTTCCGAGACAGTGTTCGGCAATTCTGGCTAGGTGATTTAGCTCGCGGTTATGGCGAAGGCGTCAGCGATATTGCTTCAGCTATTAGCGGTTCAAGTGGCATCTTCTATCACCGCGGCCCAACGGCTTCGATTAACTTTATTACTGCCCACGATGGGTTTACATTGCGAGATTTGGTTTCCTATAACGAGAAACATAATGAACTAAACCTTGAAGACAATCGTGACGGACATTCTTCAAATAAGTCCTGGAATGTAGGCACTGAAGGCGAAACAGCTGATTTAGGTATTCAGCACATTCGCCAATCACTCAAGAAATCGATGGCGGCTACTTTGCTACTTTCAGCAGGTGTGCCGATGATCAATATGGGCGATGAAGTTAACCGCACGCAAAATGGCAGCAATAACGGATATTGCGTGCGTGCAGGCGAAAACCCTTGGGCACAGCCTTGGGATTTAGATTCTGCAGCTAAAGATATGCAAGATGCTTTTCGCGAACTAATTAATATTCGCAAAACTTATCTATCTGACGTAACAAGTAAGTTCTATACCGGTGAAGTTGATTTAGGCACGCAACGTAAAGATTTAGCTTGGTTTAACTTAACTGGCGAAGAGATGATTGATCATCAATGGCAAAACTCTGAAACTCGCACCCTCTCGGTTTACATTGAAGTGAGTGCAGAACGAGCGTTGCTACTGAATTTTAACTCTGATCGCATTGAGCATGAATTTAAATTACCGGCTGAAAATTGGGCTACTGCTTATCGCTGTATTTTTGATGCAGCAAAAGTAACTGCAACCTATGAACCGGTTATTGCTCAGCCTGGATCAACTATCAAAGTGCCTGAGCACACAGCGCAAATCTGGCTCGTTACTCGATAGTACCTGCAACATCGCATAACATTTAGCTTGTGTTAGCAATCATCGCACCAGGTCAAGGTGCTCAAACGCCAGGCATGTTGACGCCTTGGTTAGAAATTAGCGATTGCGCCGAATCGATTTCTCGTTGGTCTGAAGTAATTGGTAAAGATTTAGCTGCACTTGGCACGACTGCCGATGCTGATGAAATTAGAGATACTGCAAATGCGCAACCGTTAATTGTTGCTACCGGTTTAATTGCAGCGAATCTACTTGGTGTTTCAGCACCAGTTATCTCTGGTCATTCAGTTGGTGAAATTACCGCAGCAGCAGTTGCAAAAGTAATCAGTGAGTTCGATGCAATGCGCTTTGTTAATGATCGCGCAAATGCCATGGCTAAAGCTGCAAGTTTGGAAAAGACTGGCATGTCAGCAGTTCTGGGCGGAGACCGCGAAGAAGTGCTTGACGCAATCATGAAATTAGGATTGGTCGCAGCAAATGACAATGGGGCTGGCCAAATTGTGGCAGCTGGCTTAATTAGCGAGTTATCGCTCTTTGCCGATAATCCCCCAGCTGGAGCTCGAATTCGCCCACTGGCAGTAGCTGGTGCATTCCACACTAGATATATGCAATCAGCTCAAGAAGTATTGGCTAAGAGCGCGGCAACTATTTCACCATCAGATCCAACCGGTTCAATAATTTCTAATCGCGATGGTTTTGCCGTAGTAGATGGTGAGGAAGTTTTAGAACGCATCATTAGCCAAGTTGCGAGCCCCGTACGTTGGGATCTCTGCATGAAAAGCCTGCAAGAACTAGGCGTTACTGGCGTAATTGAATTAGCACCGGCCGGAACTTTAGTTGGGCTACTAAAACGCGCAGCATCTGAGATCGAAACATTTGCTTTTAAATCTCCTGCCGACTTGGCAGCAGCGATTGAGTTTGCGGAGAAACATAAATGAGCATCAAAGTAAAAACCGGCAGTAATTCGCGCATACTCGCAGTTGGTACTTATCGCCCAAAGCGCCAAGTTCCTAACTCCGAAATCGTCGATCGCATCGAATCTAGTGATGAGTGGATTCAACAACGCACGGGAATTGAAACTCGTCGCTTTGCCGGCGCCGATGAGAGCGTTGTCAGCATGGCGCAAGCTGCTTGCGAGATGGCGTTAAAACGAGCTAACTTAACAATTTCCGATATAGATACTGTAATTTTTGCAACCATCTCATATGAGTTCCAAGCACCAAGTGCGGCAACTGCACTGATTCAACAAATGGGAAATCCCAAAGCGGCAGCTTTCGACATTAGTGCTGCATGCGCTGGCTTCTGTTACGGCGTTGCAATGGCAAAGGATTTGATTTCTGGTGGAACTTCAAAAAATGTTTTAGTTGTTGGCTCTGAGAAATTAACTGATTTCACAGACCCTGATGATCGCGCAACTGCATTTATTTTTGCCGATGGTGCGGGCGCTGTTGTGATTGGCCCAGCTGAAGAGCCTGGCATTGGGCCAGCTATTTGGGGTTCTGATGCCGACTCACGCGATGCGATCTTGCTAAATCCAGCTTGGACTGACTTTAAAGATTCGCCAACTAAAGGTGTAGCAGATTTAGGATGGCCAAACATTAATCAGCAAGGTCAAACCGTTTACCGCTGGGCGGTTTTTTCAATGAGCAAAGTTGGTTTGCAAGCACTTGAAGCAGCAGGGATTACTGGCGATCAGCTTGCCGCATTTATTCCGCATCAAGCAAACTTCCGCATTATTGAATCAATGGCAAAAGAGATGAAGTTGCCAGCATCTGTTGTGATCGCTGATGATGTGAAAACAAATGGCAATACATCATCGGCATCGATTCCACTTGCAATGGATGCGCTGCTTGAATCACATCCAGAATTAAGTGGCGGACTTGCACTGATTATTGGATATGGCGCAGGTCTCGTTTATGCGGGACAAGTAGTGCAATTGCCATAAATTTCGCCGCAAAGTGCGCTCATACTCGTAAGTAAGAGCCCTTTTGTAAGACAATTACGCCTTACCGATCTAAACCCGTTTATCGAAAGTGAAGGACATAAAGAAATGGCACTAACCCAAGCAGATGTATTAGCTGGTCTTAAAGAGATCGTTGAAGAAGTTGCCGGTATTCCAGCTGCATCTATAGAGCTAGATAAGAATTTCTCAGATGATCTAGAAGTAGATTCACTAAGCATGGTTGAAGTTGTTGTTGCTTCTGAAGAGCGCTTCGGTGTAAAGATTCCTGATGATCAGGTAACTGAACTTAAGACTGTTGGCGATGCAGTTGATTTCATCGTGAAGGCTTCTGCTTAACCATCTGCGGAACCTAACTAAAGATGTCAGCCCAACGACGCGTAGTCGTAACTGGACTTGGCGCAACAACTCCAATCGGAGGAGATGCGTCAAGTACTTGGGCTGCCTTGCTCGCTGGTAAGAGCGGTGCTCGCACCCTTACTGAAGATTGGGCAAACACAATTCCCGTTAATTTCGCCGCCCGAGTGGCTGTTGACCCCAGTGAAGTTATGGAACGAGTTGAACTTCGTAAATTAGATCGCTCTGAAGCGTTCGCTCTAATTGCATCGCGCGAAGCTTGGAAAGATGCTGGCTCACCTGAAGTTGATAATGAACGCCTAGGTGTTGTAATTGCATCAGGTATCGGTGGTGTTACAACACTGCTTGACCAATATGATGTTTTGAAAGAAAAAGGCGCTCGCTCAGTTAGCCCTTACACAGTGCCAATGTTGATGCCAAATGGCCCAGCAGCACATGTTGGCCTCGAATTTAAAGCCCGCGCAGGTGTTCACACCCCAGTAAGCGCTTGTGCATCAGGGGCCGAAGCAATTGGTTATGCCTTTGAAATGATTCGCAATAATCGCGCCGATGTAATTATCAGTGGTGGTGTCGAAGCAGCTATTCATGCGCTGCCGATGGCTGGTTTTGCCGCAATGAAAGCACTTTCAACTCGCAGCGATGCACCTGAGCGAGCTTCACGCCCATATGACTTAGATCGGGATGGTTTCGTTTTAGGCGAAGGCGGTGGCGTATTAATTCTGGAAGAGTACGAACACGCTAAAGCGCGCGGTGCCAAGATTTATTGTGAGATTGCGGGACAAGGTTTAACTTCTGATGGTTTCCATATTGCAGCGCCAGATCCTGATGGCAGTGGTGTGCAGCGCGCAATTAAGTTTGCACTTGCTGATGCTGGGATCTCTACTAAAGATGTTGTGCACTTAAATGCACACGCAACTTCAACTCCTGCCGGCGATGTTGCTGAAGCCAACGCTCTTCGCTTAGCACTAGGCGCAGCTGCCGATCACGTTGCAGTTTCAGCAACTAAATCTATGACTGGTCACTTACTCGGTGGCGCAGGTGCAATCGAATCAGTATTCCTAGTAAAGGCAATTCAGGATCGAATGGCACCACCAACTATTAACATTGAAAATCTAGATCCCGCCGTAACTGTCGATGTGGTTCGCGATAAACCGCGCGCCTTGCCAAGTGGCGATATTGCAGCGCTTAACGATTCTTTTGGTTTTGGTGGACACAACGTCGTATTAGTCTTTAAGTCAGTTAACTAACATGACGATCGACGAGCGCGATCCAGAAGTTCGCATCGCAAAATTATTGGATAACGGAAAATTCGAGCTACTTATCCCCCGCACAGATTGCGGAATGGTTGCCGCAACCGGAGATATCAAAGGCAACCGAGTTGTAGTTTTCGCATCCGATGCCACCTTGCAAGGTGGTGCACTTGGCGCTGATGGTGCACATGTAATCGTTGAAGCTTATAAATCCGCAATGGGCAGCCAGTTGCCAATCATCGGTATTTGGCACAGTGGTGGCGCACGATTGCGCGATGGCGTTTCTTCGCTAAGCGCGTTCGGTGAAGTTTTTCAATACATGATCACCGCAAGTGGTCGAATTCCGCAGTTATCACTGGTACTTGGACCAACTGCTGGTGGCGGTGCATATGGACCAGCGTTAACTGACATTGTGGTTTTAGCGCCAAACGGTCGAATCTTTGTAACTGGCCCAGATGTAGTTAAGAGTGTTACCGGCGAAAAAATTGATATCGCAACACTCGGCGGTCCTGATGCACATCGTAAAAACAGCGGTGTTGCGCACGTCATTGCCTATAGCGAGGAAGAAGCATTCGCTGAGATTAGAGATCTAGCTTCGCTCTTTGCTGATCAAGGTTTATTGAATACTGATTTAGTTGATCTAGATTTAGGTATCCATGTTCCGCCAGTTTCAAAACGCGCCTACCAAGTTCAACCGCTGATATCTGCGATTCTTGATGCCGATAGCGAAAAAATAGAGCTGTTACCAATGTGGGCTGAAAATATGACAACAAAGTTAGGTCGTCTTGGTGGCCGCACAGTTGGTGTGGTTGCAAATAATCCGCAGCATTTAGGTGGCGTGCTTGATTCATCAGCAGCAGAAAAAGCTGCCCGCTTTGTTCGTACCTGTGACGCCTTTGGTATTCCGTTAATTGTGATCGCAGACGTTCCAGGTTTCTTGCCTGGCGCCGGTCAA
>JAPLAW010000040.1 GCA_026393075.1 Actinomycetota bacterium
CCTGCAACGTTCGATTGAAGCCGTTTTTCATTCCTGGAATTCAGAGCGTGCCAATGTTTATCGCCGTCGCGAACGCATCACATCTGATTTAGGCACTGCCGTGAATATTCAATCCATGGTCTTTGGAAATTTAAGACAAGACTCTGGCACTGGTGTGGCATTTACGCGAAATCCTTAGACTGGCGAGGTCGGCAGTTACGGTGATTATCTAGAGCGCGCACAAGGCGAAGATGTAGTCGCAGGTATTCGTAACACGATCTCGTTAGTTGAATTCGGGGGTCTTTTGCCTCATGTCCACGCTGAACTAGAGCGGGTTATGGCGCTGCTTGAGAACCATTACAAGGATCTCTGCGACATTGAATTTACCGTTGAAAAAGGAAAGCTTTGGATTCTGCAAACCCGAGTAGGTAAGCGCACAGCAGAGGCAGCATTTCGCATTGCGCTGGCTTTAGTTGATGAGGGTCGCATTGATATGGATGAAGCGCTTCGTCGCGTGACCGGTGATCAGTTAGCCCAGTTAATGTTTCCGCAATTTGATTTAAGTAGCAGCGTTAAAGAAATAGCACGCGGCATCCCGGCATCTCCTGGTGCAGCTGTTGGCGAAGTTGTCTTTGATTCGAAGAAAGCCTTTGATCTAGCTAAAGATGGCCATAAAGTAATTTTAGTTCGTCGCGAAACTAGCCCCGATGATTTAGTGGGCATGGTTGCCGCTGAAGGAATTCTGACCAGCCGTGGTGGTAAAACATCACACGCAGCTGTAGTTGCTCGCGGCATGGGCAAGACTGCAGTATGTGGCACTGAAGCCATCTCAGTTGATGAGTCAGGTGGTTTCTTTACAGTCGGCAGTCAAAGCGTTTATGCCGGTGAAATTATTTCAATTGATGGCGCAACTGGCGCCGTTTACTTGGGCAGAATTCCGGTAATCGCTTCGCCCGTAACTTCATATTTGGAAGGGTTGTTATCTTCAAGTAGCGATGAAGCATCACCAGTAGTTAAAGCAGTTGATCGTTTGCTTAGCTATGCCGATAGTTGTCGTCATTTAGAAGTGCGCACAAATGCTGATACTCCGGAAGATGCAATTCGGGCACGTATTTTGGGCGCCGAAGGTGTTGGCTTATGTCGCACCGAACATATGTTCCTTGGCCCCCGACGTTCGTATGTAGAGCGATTAGTACTTGCCGAAAATGATGAAATTCAGCGCGCAGTGATTGCCGAGATGGAACCACTGCAGCGAGCAGATTTCGTAGGCATCATGATGGCAATGTCAGGTTTGCCCGTAACTGTGCGATTACTTGATCCACCATTACATGAGTTCTTGCCACCTCTGGCTGAACTCTCGGCCCACATGGCTACCCTTGAAGCTATTGGCGAAGAAGTACCTGCTCGCGAAGCGGCTATTTTCGCAGCAGTTAAGCGTATGCATGAGGCTAATCCGATGCTGGGTCTGCGCGGTGTGCGCCTGGGCATTTTGATTCCGGAGCTCTACAAGATGCAGGTGCGTGCGTTGGTTTATGCCTATCTTGAAGTTAAGAAGTTAGGCCATGATCCAAAACCTGAAGTAATGATTCCGTTGGTAGCAACACAACGAGAGCTATTGCATCTGCGTGAAACACTTGAAGCTGAGATAAAGCGAGCCTTTAAGGGCACTGGCGTTGATGTCGAATTTCCAATTGGCACGATGATTGAAACTCCACGCGCAGCAATTACTGCATCTCGTCTTGGAATCTATGCCGACTTCTTTAGTTTCGGAACTAATGACTTAACTCAATTAACTTGGGCATTTAGTCGAGATGATGTCGAATCAACATTCTTGCCGCTCTATCTAGATTTAGAGTTGCTACCGTTTAATCCATTTGAATCACTTGATCAAGATGGTGTTGGTTTACTTGTGAAGACGGCGGCGGATCAAGCACGCAAACTTCGTCTTGATTTCAAGTTAGGAGTTTGTGGTGAACACGGCGGTGATGGTCGCTCCATTCAATTCTTTAATGAAGTCGGCTTAGATTACGTTTCTTGTTCACCATTTAGAGTTCCAGTTGCCAGACTTGAGGCAGGTAGAGCAATGGTTTTAAAGTCTGCCAGCTTCGTGGACTCGCTTTAGGAAATCTTTAGTCTTCGCATTCTGCGGACTCTTTAACACTTGTTCAGGACTGCCGCGTTCAAGAATTAGCCCTGATTCTAAGAAACAAACTTCATCTGCCACTTGGGTGGCAAAGCCCATTTCATGGGTTGCTAAAACCATGGTCATGCCATCGTGCTTTAAGTCGCGCACAATACTTAAGACTTCATTTACTAAAACCGGGTCTAGGGCCGAAGTAATTTCATCAAGTAACAAAACTCGGGGATTTACAGCAAGTGAGCGAATGATTGCAACTCGCTGCTGTTGGCCACCGCTTAATCGATCAGGGTATTGATCAGCTTTATCAGCTAAATCAAAACGTTTCAGCAGCACCATCGCTTGCTCACGAGCTTGATCGGGCGCAATTCCGTGCACTTTGACCGGCGATAAAGTGATGTTTTCGAGCACGGTTTTATGTGGAAATAAGTTAAATGATTGAAAAACCATGCCCAATTTGCGTCTGACTTCATCAACACTGATTAGCGGATCAGAAATCTCTTGACCATCTAGAAAGATTTGGCCATCATCGATTGTCTCTAGCAAATTAATGCAGCGCAAAAGCGTTGATTTACCTGAACCAGAAGCACCAATCAAAACAGTGGCAGTGTGTTCTTTAACGGTGAGGGAGAGATCATTTAAAACAAGTTCGTTATCGAAAGATTTACGAACATTAACCAACTCAAGAACGTTGCTCATTAGATCGCACCTTCAGAATTCTGCTTGGCGCTACTACGGCGAATTACTCGATCGATATATCTAGTTAGTGGAATTGTGATTAGCAAGAACAAGATGGCCGAAACCACATATGGGGTGTAGTTAAAAGTTCGGCTCGCATTAATTTGGGCAGCTCGCACCGCATCTGTCACACCCAGGATGGAAACTAAACCAGTATCTTTTAAAAGTGAAACAAAATCATTTAGCAGTGGTGGAATTACTCGCTTAATGGCTTGGGGCAGAACTACAAAGCGCATGGTTTGTCCCGAAGTTAAACCGAGTGATCTGGCGGCAGCTCGTTGGCTAGGGTGAATCGACATGATGCCCGAGCGAATTACTTCGGCTACGTAGGCCGAATAGGTAAGAACAACTGCCACAGTTCCGAGCACAATTACGTTGCTAGTTAATCCAGCTACCCGCAGAGCGGGAACGCCGAAACCAACTAACAAAATAATCAGCAAGAGTGGAGCACCTCGGAAGATATCAACGTAGGCAGTTGCTAGAAATCTAAATGGTGTGAGTGCCGGTGATTTAGTAGTGCGAATCAGAGCGAGTGCTAATGCAATCACTGCGATAAAGAAGCCACCAATAAAGGAAAGCTGAATATTTACAACCAAGCCACGTAACACTGTGGGCAGAACTTCACGGCCGTAATCAAGATCAAAGAAAGTCTCTTTAACAACCTGCCAACCGGGGGAGGTAATAATTAAGGTATATAAGGCGCCTAGGACTAAAACACTAGAGATGCCGGCAATCGTGAATTGCTTACGAGAAATCTGGCGCCTGGCATTCCG
>JAPLAW010000070.1 GCA_026393075.1 Actinomycetota bacterium
ATATATGTAAGGGCGACCTCAAGGCGCTTTTCGCGCGGAAGATCGACACCAACTAAACGTGCCATTTATATTCTGCCTTTTCAGTATCCGGAAGGTCCTGCCGCAATGCTCCTCAGGTTATTGACTGCTCTTAACAGCTAATAACTTAAGCCTCGGCCTACCGGTCCAAGGGTCTGGGCTAATTACTTAGCTCAGTCGCATCACGCGTTCTTAATTAATTTCTTTCGAAACTAATCAATTCTTATTTAGTTTTTGTACAGCTAGAGAAAATTTATCCTTGACGTTGCTTGTGACGAAGATTCTCACAAATGACCATGACGCGACCACGGCGACGAATAACTTTGCACTTATCGCAAATCTTCTTCACGCTTGGGTTCACCTTCATTTGTCAGACTCCTCTATTACTTGTAACGATAAATAATGCGACCTCTTGTTAGGTCATACGGACTAAGTTCTACGATCACACGGTCAGCCGGCAAAATACGAATGTAGTTCTTTCGCATCTTCCCGCTGATGTGCGCAAGAATCTTGTGCCCATTAGTTAGCTCCACACGAAACATCGCGTTAGGAAGCGCTTCAGCTACAGTGCCTTCGATTTCGATCGCACCATCTTTACTAGCCAAGCGTTACCTTCTTCTCTGATTCAACTCACCGATCTCGATGAGCATGGAGCAGCCACTTATAAATTCTGGAATTATCTAAAACTTAAAAAGTCCTAAATCCCCAAGATTCGCAAGTGACGCGAAGGGTTAGTCTAAAGCGAGCGGGAGAATAAGGGAAATCGGTCAATTTGGCTGGATTGACTCACACGGCTGTGAATATCGAGCTTGCCAGCAGGGCTGCTAGCCCCAAAAAGACGGATCCAGCCCCTGCTGCCCCAGCAATAGCGCCAGCTGAGGCCGGAACCACGAACTGACCCACCCGATTGGCGGTCAATCGGGCTGAAATGGCTAGTGCCCGATCTTCGGGGCGGGCGATGCGAGAAACCAATGACATGGTCAAAGGCTGGCCAACTCCGAGAGCGAAGCCAGCTACCGCAACCGCAACCGCAAGTGTTAATGGGGTTCGAGCAAAGAACATCGCCGCACAAAAGACGGTGGATGCAATGATGCTGATGACCATTAAGAAATGTGAACCGAACTTCTGAGCAATGGCGCCTAAGAATATGCGCGAGAACATTGAGGTTCCTGCGCGAATCGCCAGAATTACACCAACTGCGAATGGCGAGAAGTTATTTTCGGTACCAAAGAGCGGTAAGAACACAATTAGGACATCAACTGCAGATGAGACTGCCAGTGAAATATAAATTGCCTTGCCCATTCCTGGTTGCTTAAGCATTGATACCGCTGCAGTAAACGTTCCATCGCTATTTGAATTCTGCTTAATAGCAATTTTCTGATTACGCCAATAAAAAGTTGGCAACAATGCGATTAGCGCTAAGCCAGCTGCTGCTAAGAATCCAGTTGAAGTTGATTTAGGCAAAACACCATCAGAGCCAGCGACTATACCGCCAACTAATGGGCCAACCATTTGACCAAGAGAAGCACCAAATGCGTAGTAACCAAAGAAGCCATCAAGTTTCTCATTTGGGCTGCGAGTTGAAATCATGGTCTGGCCACCTACCACACCTACTAAATGTGAAACGCCAACTGCCGCAGTTGCCAGCATTAGTAGTGGAAGCGAATTAATAAATGAGAAAGCAATTGCAAGCATCATCATGGTTGATGCGCCAAACACGATGTACTTGGCTTCACCAAAGCGGCCAACGTTCTTGCCTAAAAATAAAGCTAACACAATTGGAAAGAGTGCATACGCCGCACCAAGCACACCTACTTGAGTAGGAGTCGCCCCAATTTCAAGTGCCCGATAAGTAATCATCGGGCGAATTAAAGAAACGCTTGCCAGAGTAGATGACGAACTGATCAACAGGATCGCAATCCACTTTGGCATGCGCACTTTTTTACCTAACTACTTTTTGCTCTTCGCTTTCAACTTATTGACCAATTTAATCGCATTCGGAGCAACAATCACTAGGAATAGCGTTAAGTAGAGCGCTTTTGAAAGTGGCGATGCGATCAGAGTTCCGTAATCACCAGCGCTGATTTGCAAGGCTCTGCGGAATTGCAACTCTAGATTTGGCCCCAAAATAAGACCCAAAATAAGTGGCGTAATTGGAACTCCGTAGCGACGGAATAGGAAACCAACTATGCCAATTGCAATTGCTACGGATAGATCGAAGGTTGAAGTGTTAAGTGCGTAGGCTCCTAGCATCGCAAAAGAGACAATCCCAGCAAAGAGATACGTGCGCGGAATCTTGAGCAATTGCACCCAAAACCGAACTAGTGGCAAATTGAGAATAAGTAGAAGCGTATTTCCAATAAACAAGCTAGCAATCAAAGTCCAAATAAGATCTGGATTTGTTGTAAATAGAAGTGGCCCAGGTTGGATTTGATAAGTTTGAAATGCCACCAAGATAACAGCAGCAGTTGCTGAAGTTGGTAGACCAAGAGCTAGTAGCGGAACAAGAGCACCAGCAGCGTTGGCATTATTTGCCGCCTCTGGTCCCGCAACTCCTTCAATCGCGCCTTTACCAAACTCGCCTTTATTTTTCGAGAGAGATTTCTCAACTGAATAACTCAAGAAGGTAGGAACTTCAGATCCACCGGCGGGAATAATTCCTAACGGGAAACCGATTGCAGTTCCTCGTAACCAAGGTTTCCAAGAACGCTTCCAATCATCGCGCGTCATAAGTGCGCGGCCCTTCATCGGAATAATTTTCCAGCCAGTCTCTTTAAATCGACTAGCAATGTAGAGAGCTTCGCCTAATGCGAAAATTGAAACAATCACAGTTACGGTTTCAATGCCTTCAAGAGCCGCATCATTTCCGAAGGTCAATCTAGATAGTCCGGATTGCAGGTCAGCGCCTACTAGGCCAAGGACTAAGCCAACGGCTAGTGAAAGAAAACCACGAATTTGGGATGAACCAAGTAGCGATGAGACAGTTGAGAAAGCAACCAACATCAGCGCTACATACTCAGCTGAACCTACTTGGATCGCCCAATCAGCAATGGTTGGCGCTGTAAAAGCCAGAATCAAAGTAGCAATTGTTCCTGCTACGAATGAACCAATCGCTGCCGTCGCAAGTGCGGCACCAGCGCGGCCGTTACGGGCCATCTTGTTACCCTCAAGTGCGGTAATTACCGAGCCACTCTCGCCAGGCGTATTCAATAGAATCGAAGTAGTTGAACCACCGTACATGGCACCGTAATAAATAGCGGCGAACATGATCAAGGCAGATGATGGTGAAACTGTGTATGTAATAGGCAGCAGCAATGCGATCGCAAGTGCCGGACCAATTCCGGGCAGAACGCCAACGAGAGTTCCTAGGAATGTTCCTAATAGTCCGAACATCAAGTTGGAAAGTGTTAATGCACTTGCAAACCCATCTAATAACGAATGTGCGCTACTCACATTAACCCCTTAAAAATTCCGGAAGGAAGCGGCACATGCAGGAATTTCGTGAAACAGAAATAAATTATCGTTGAAAGAAGAACGGCAACTCCAGATGCTTTTACTAAATTTTTGTTTCCGAAGGAATATGAGATTCCAACAAAAGTAACACTATTGGCAATTACAAATCCAGCTCGCTCTACTAATAATAAATAAGCGAATAGCGATGCAAGTACGACCAAGAAGGTTCGCATATCTGATTTTTCAATCTTATCGCCAGGTTCTAGGCCTTCAGGGGTAGCAAGATCACCTCGCAAAATCTGAATAAAAAGAATCGTGCTCAAAGCCATCAAAAGAATAGAAACAATGTATGGAAATAGCTTTGGGCTAATAGTTAAGTTGATCTCGGGAAGCTCTGAGCGCCAAGTGTCCCAGAAAACTAGGACGCCTAGCGCAAAGAGCGAGCCCACAAATGTGAGCTCGCTCTTTGCTCCAGCTTTAAATTTCATTAAGTTGGTTAAACCTAATTACTTGATTAGCTTGAAGGCAGTTAGAACAGCAATGATTGACTTGTTCTCTTTCTCCAACCAGGTTGTAAAGGCAGCGCCTGAACGATATTCATCAATCCAAGACTTTGCTACAAGTACATCTTTCCAGCTCTGAGTAACGTGAACCGTGTCCATAACCTTTACAAAGTTAAGGTAATCAGCTGCTGATAGATCAGCTGGAGCCAAGATTCCACGCCAGTTTCCGAAGGTTAAGTTAATACCTTGTTGAATCAAAGTCTTACCCTTGATTGTTGAAAGTGGCTTAGGTGATGTAACTGCCAAGATGCGCATCTTGCCAGCAGCAACATAGCTAGCGAATTCTGATGTTCCAGAAATTCCAACTGCTACACGGCCAGAAATAACATCTGGAGTAAGTGTGCCGCCACCCGAGTAAGGAATGTAGTTAAGGTCAGTTGCCTTTACGCCCACACCTTCAGCAAGAGTTGCGATTGTTACGTGGTCAACGCCACCGTAATTACCGCCACCGACTGCAACAGTGCTTGGGTTTGCCTTGATATCGCTAAGTAAGTCATTAATTGTCTTGTACTTAGAGTTCATTGGCACGGCAAATGCTTCTGCTTCACGCAGGAAACTAGCAACTGCCTTGTAGTTTGTAATCTGTAATTTTGAACCATTTGTAGCAAGTCCACCAGGCATCGCAAAACCTGTGATCAAACCTAGGTCCGAACGACCCTTTTGATCAGCAAAGTAGCCAAGGCCAAGAGGTGCGTTGGTGCGGTAAGTGACTGTGTAATCCTTAAGAAGTTCTTCCTTCTTAAGCGCATCGCCAAGTGCGATAGCAGTTGTTCCATAGCCACCGCCAATTGCTGATGATGATACGAATTCGAATGATCCTAGAGACTTAAGACCGGCATACCACCACTTAGTTTGGCCAGCGAAAGTTCCGGTTGTTACTTTGGTACAAGTTAGATCTGAACCATTAACGCCAGTTCCCTTAGAAACTTTGCCAACCTGTGTTTCAGAACAACCAAGGCCAACTGCGGCCTTAGCTGCAGGAACATTGCCAGCGTTTGCAATGCCAACACCTGATGCAAGAAGTGCAACAGTTGCGGCCGCGATTACGCTGCGCTTGAAAGTCTTATTCATTACTGCCTCTTTCTGATTAAAAAGTGCCCCGAGGATGGAGGTCTGGGACAACCTAACTTTCCACGGCGCGGAAAACTAGTGAAAGCGGTTACAAATAGGTAACGATTTTGGCCAAAATTTAAGCCTGAATAAGAGAATTGCCTACAAAAGAGAAGAGATAGTGATACCCAAGGCGCCTAGTTTTTCCCGGCCACCATCGAGAGCAGTTAATACAAATGGCTTGCCATCTGGCGCGATGCAGAAACTATTTTCAAAGTGAGAACCACGAGATTTATCATTTGAAACAACAGTC
The DNA here is from genome assembly GCA_026393075.1 of Actinomycetota bacterium. Lineage (GTDB taxonomy): Bacteria > Actinomycetota > Actinomycetes > Nanopelagicales > Nanopelagicaceae > Planktophila. The sequence continues at coordinate 5,398 of JAPLAW010000070.1, forward strand.
CAGTTATCTTTTAGCACCTTTGTCTTATGAGTTCCTCGAGTAATCATCGGTTCAATGGCAAGCGCCATGCCAACCACAATCTCTGGGCCAAACCCACGTTTACCAAAATTCAACACATGGGGGGCCTGGTGCATTTCAGTGCCAATACCGTGGCCACCATATTCCTGCAAAATTCCGTACTTGCCTTGGGCGTCCGTATAGCTTTCAATGGCATGACCAATGTCTGATAATTTCGCACCTAGGTGACCAGCTGCAATGCCTCGCCACATTGATTCTTCGCAGACATCCATCATTTTCTGATCTGCTGGATCAACGTTGCCAACACCAACCGAGAATGCGGCATCACCATGCCAGCCATCAATTATCGCACCGCAGTCAATTGAAACCACATCGCCATCTTCAATAACTCGATCACCTGGAATACCGTGCACGATTTCGTCATTAATTGATATACAAATCGTTGCTGGATAACCGTGATATCCCTTGAAATTTGAAGTTCCGCCACCACGCTTGATGTTGGCAGCTGCAATTGCATCAAGCGCATCTGTACGCATGCCAACTTTGATTGAATCTTTAAGTAGCGCCAGAGTTTCACCAACCAACAAACCGGCACGACGCATGACCTTTAACTGGTCAAGGGTCTTTATCTGAATATCCACGACTTAATTATTAACTAAATAATTAACTAATGCGGCTAAGAGCAGTAGTTGCGCGCTCGGTGATTTCCGAAACTGCACCAGTTGCGCTGATTGTTATAAGCAAGCCTTCGCTGCGATAGAAAGAAATGATTGGGGCAGTTTGCTCGTTATAAACCTCTAGGCGACGAGCTATTACTTCAGCTTTGTCATCTTCGCGCTGGTAAAGCTCTCCCCCGCAGGCAGCACATGATTGTGCTGTTGCTGGGGCGGGTGCGCCACAACTGCGGCAAGTTAAGCGGCTAGAAAGACGCTCAATAATTTCAGAATCAGCGATATTTAACTCAAGCACCGCATCTAGTGGGCACTTCTGTTCAGCCAGAATTGCGCGCAGTACTTCAGCTTGCACAACATTGCGCGGGAAACCATCTAATAGAAAACCATTGGCAACATCATCGTGAGTTAAACGATCTTTAACCATCGCGTTAGTTACTGAATCTGGCACGAGTTCGCCGCGATCCATAAACCCTTTAGCCTCTTGTCCAAGTGGGGTGCCAGCTTTTAAATTAGCGCGGAAAATATCGCCAGTAGAGATATGCGGAATTTGATAGTGCTCGGCTAAGAAAACTGCTTGTGTTCCTTTACCAGCACCTGGTGGGCCTACCAGGACTAAACGCATTACCTAAGGAATCCCTCATAGGAACGCTGTTGCAATTGGCTTTCGATCTGCTTAGCAGTATCAAGACCAACACCAACGACGATCAGAATTGCAGTTCCGCCGAATGGGAAGTTCTGGTTTGCACCGAATAAGACAAGGGCAAGAATAGGAATTACTGCAACGAGTGCTAAGTAAAGTGAACCAGGCGCTGTAATGCGTGAAAGTACGTACTGCAAGTATTCAGCAGTTGGACGACCGGCACGAATTCCAGGAATGAAGCCACCGTACTTCTTCATATTGTCAGCAACTTCTTCCGGATTGAAAGTAATTGCAACGTAAAAGTAAGTAAAGAAAATAATTAATAGCGCGTATGAAGCGATGTAAATTGGGTGATCGCCCTTTACAAAGTTACGGCCAATCCATACTGCCCACGCTGCTTGGCTATTTGTGAAGTTAGCAATCAGTGAAGGAATATAGAGAAGAGATGAAGCGAAAATTACTGGGATAACGCCAGCTTGGTTTACCTTAATTGGAATATAGGTACTGGTTCCGCCGTAAGCCTGACGACCAACCATGCGCTTGGCATATTGGACTGGAATTCTTCGTTGCGCCTGTTCAACGAATACAACGGCAGCAACTACTAAGACTCCAACAGCTAATACGAATACGAAAGCAAATAGACCCTTTTGTAGCTTAATTGACCACAAATTAGATGGGAAACCAGCTGCAATAGATGTGAAGATCAAAATCGACATACCGTTACCGACACCGCGATCAGTGATCAATTCACCAAGCCACATGATTACTGATGTTCCGGCAGTCATTACGAAAATCATCGTAACGATGCGTTGCCATGAAGTATCAGGAATGATTGCCTCAGAACATCCGGAAATCAAACGACCTGGTGTGCGAGCTACTGCGATCAAGCCAGTTGATTGCAATACCGCTAAACCAATTGTTAGGTAACGGGTGTATTGAGTTAGCTTTGCAGTTCCTGATTGACCCTCTTTTTTCAGAGTTTCAAAGCGAGGAATAACCACGGTCAAAAGCTGCACGATGATCGATGCAGTGATGTAAGGCATGATGCCAAGTGCGAAAACAGATAGTTGAATTAGCGCTCCACCTGAGAACAGGTTAATCAAACCAAATAGACCACCAGATTGAACATCTTTCAAACAAGTTTGAACCGCTTCGTATGAAACACCAGGGGTTGGAACTACTGAACCAAAGCGGAAGAGAGCCATGATCGAAAGAGTGAAGAAGATCTTCTTGCGAAGCTCTGGCGTTTTAAAGGCCATTCCGAATGCTGAAAGCATTTAACTTCTCCCTCTTTCGATTAAGACTTTTTAATATGGTCAGATACTAAATGGTGCTACTTATTAAAGGTTGTTGGCAGATCCGCCAGCAGCTGAGATTTTCTCAATTGCTGAGTTTGAGAACGCGTGAGCAGTAACAGTTACCTTCACAGCAATGTCACCATTGCCTAGAACCTTAACTGGCAAGCTATCGCGAACTGCGCCCTTGGCAATTAGATCAGCAACAGTTACGTCGCCACCCTTTGGGTAGAGAGCGTTAATTGTTGAGACGTTAACAACCTGGTATTCGATGCGGGCTGGGTTCTTGAAACCACGTAGCTTAGGCAAGCGCATTACGAGAGGTAGCTGACCACCTTCGAAACCTGCACGAACTGTGTTACGGGCACGAGTACCTTTTCCACCACGACCGGCTGTCTTACCCTTTGATGCTTCACCGCGACCCTTACGAGTCTTAGCTTTCTTAGCACCTGGGGCTGGACGTAAATGATGAAGTTTAAGTGTCATTTTTATTCGACCTCTTCAACCTTGATTAAGTGGCGAACTGCATGAACCATGCCACGAATTTCTGGACGATCTTCTTTTACAACAACATCATTGATGCGCTTTAGTCCGAGTGAACGCAATGTGTTGCGTAGCTCTGGCTTGCTGCCAACCTTTGAACGAAGTTGAGTAACTTTTAAACGAGGCATTAGGCACCTACCTGAATCTGTGAAGCACGGATAATTGCAGCAGGTGCAACATCTTCTAGTGGACGTCCGCGTCGCGCAGCAATTGCAGCTGGGCTCTCGAGTCGACGTAGTGCATCAGCGGTTGCGTGAACCATGTTGATTGCATTATTTGATCCGAGTGACTTGGTCAGTACATCTGTGATGCCTGCACATTCAAGTACGGCACGAACTGGACCACCGGCAATAACTCCGGTACCAGGTGAAGCTGGGCGAAGAAGAACTACGCCAGCTGCATTTTCGCCTTGAATTGGGTGAGGGATAGTTCCTTGGATACGTGGAACTGTGAAGAAAGATTTCTTAGCTTCTTCAACAGCCTTAGCAATCGCTTGTGGAACTTCCTTGGACTTTCCGTAACCAATACCAACTTGGCCATTGCCGTCACCGACAACTACAAGTGCGGTAAAGGAGAAACGACGTCCACCCTTAACAACTTTAGATACGCGGTTGATGAAAACCACGCGCTCCATAAATGGATTCTTTTCCTGCTGGCGGTCATCACGACGTTCGCGCTTTTCGCGACGATCGTTACCCTTTGCAGGCGCTTCTGATGAAGCGTTCTTTGTTGGGTCAATGGCCATTAGAACTCCAATCCATTTGAACGAGCTGCATCAGCAAGTGCTGCGATGCGACCGTGGTACTGGTTACCAGCGCGATCGAAAACAACTGATGAAATACCAGCTGCAACTGCGCGCTTAGCAATTAGCTCACCAACTGTGCGTGACTTTGCAGTCTTGTCATCAGTTGAGTTACGAAGATCTGCTTCCATTGTTGAAGCAGAAACAATTGTCTGACCAAGTTCATCGTTGATCACTTGAACGAACAAGTGACGAGTTGAACGTGATACAACAAGACGTGGACGAGTCGCGGTTCCCGCAATCTTCTTGCGAAGGCGGAAGTGACGACGACGGCGGGCATTAGTAGCCGAACCTTTGCGGACTTTTACACCGATTGCCATTACTTCTTACCCGTCTTTCCTTGCTTGCGGCGAACGACCTCGCCGGCTAAACGTAATCCCTTGCCCTTATAAGGATCGGCCTTACGTAATTTCTTAACCTTCGCAGCTGTTTCACCAACAAGTTGCTTGTCGATACCAGAGATATGGAACTTAGTTGGTGATTCCACCTTGTAAGTGATTCCGTCCGGTGCTGGGAATTGGATGTTGTGGCTGTATCCGAGTTGGAACTCAAGATCTTTACCCTTTTCAGCAACGCGGTAACCAACACCAACAATTTCAATTGTTAGTGAATATCCGTTTGTTACGCCCTCGACCATATTCGCAACTAGCGAACGTGATAGACCATGAAGTGAACGAGTTACGCGCTCTTCATTTGGACGAGCAACGGTGATTACGCCTTCGCTCTGAGAAACTTGAATTGGTTCAGAAACATTGATTGCTAATGAACCCTTAGGTCCCTTAACTGCAACATGCTGACCATTAATTGTGATTTCAACGCCGCTTGGAACGGCAATTGGCATACGACCAATACGTGACATTAGCGATCACCACACATAGGCGAGAACTTCTCCGCCTACGCCCTGCTTGTTGGCTTGCTTATCAGTAAGCAATCCAGATGAAGTTGAGATGGTTGCAACGCCAAGACCACCAAGAACTTTTGGTAGTGCAGTTGACTTTGCGTAAACGCGAAGTCCTGGCTTTGAAACGCGACGAAGACCAGCGATTGAACGTTCGCGGTTTGCACCGAACTTAAGTTCAAGAACTAGAGTCTTGCCAACGCTGTCGGGAGTTTCAGTAACTTCGAAAGAAGAAATGTAACCCTCCTGCTTTAAGATTTCAGCGATACGTGCCTTAACCGATGAAGACGGCATTGAAACCGAATCATGGTAGGCAGAGTTCGCGTTACGCAGACGTGTAAGCATGTCTGCGATCGGATCTGTCATTGTCATACGTGGCCTGTGGCCTTTCTCGAACTGGTTTCTTCACAATCTGTGAAGACCTATTTCGTTGTAGTTAGTGGAGCAGGATTACCAAGAAGCTTTTGTGATGCCAGGAAGTTCGCCGCGGTGTGCCATCTCGCGGAAGCAGATACGGCAGATGCCGAACTTCTGATAAACAGAGTGTGGGCGACCGCAACGTGAGCAACGGGTATAGCCGCGAACCTTGAACTTAGGCTTGCGAGCTGCCTTTACCTTGAGTGATGTCTTTGCCATTTCTTATGCCTCCTTGAATGGAAAACCGAGGAGCTTAAGAAGCGCACGGCCTTCGTCATCGTTGCGAGCAGTAGTAACAATGGTGATATCCATACCGCGTGGGCGATCTACCTTGTCTTGTTCGATTTCAGTGAATACAACCTGCTCGGTTAGACCGAAGGTGTAGTTACCTTTGCCATCGAATTGCTTTGGTGAAAGACCGCGGAAGTCACGGATACGTGGAAGTGAGATGGAAAGTAGACGGTCTGCAAATTCCCACATGCGATCTCCACGTAGTGTTACGTGAGCACCGATTGGCATATTTTCGCGAAGTTTGAACTGCGCGATTGATTTGCGTGACTTAGTTACTTGTGGCTTCTGGCCGGTGATTGTTGCTAGATCGCGGATTGCGCCTTCGATTAGCTTTGAATCACGAGCAGCTTCGCCAACACCCATGTTTACAACAATCTTGGTCAATGAAGGAATCATCATTGTGTTCTTGAAATTGAACTCACTCTTTAGAGCAGGTGCAATCTCAGCACGATAACGATCCTTAAGACGTGGTGTGAGAGTTGTTGACATTAGATGTCCTTTCCGGTGCGACGAGAAATTCGCACATTCTTACCATTGTCATCTTTGCGAACGCCAAGACGTGATGCCTTGCCATCTTCATCTGCAACCATGACATTGGAAATGTGAATTGTTGATTCAACGGTGATGATTCCGCCGACTTTAACGCCACGGTCGCCAGTTGTTTCTTTGGTGTGACGCTTTACGCGGTTAACACCTTCAACTAGAACACGCTCACCGAGTACTTCGATGATCTTTCCGCTGACGCCTTTATCTTTTCCAGCGATAACCAAAACGGTATCGCCCTTTTTAATCTTGGCCATTTTTAGAGCACCTCCGGAGCAAGCGAGATGATCTTCATGAAGCGCTTATCGCGAAGTTCACGAGCAACTGGTCCGAAAATACGGGTTCCACGTGGTTCGCCATCAGCTTTCAAGATCACTGCAGCATTTTCATCAAACTTAATATATGAACCGTCTGGACGACGACGTTCTTTCACAGTACGAACGATGACCGCCTTTACGACTTCACCCTTCTTAACTTGTCCACCAGGAATTGCATCCTTGACTGAACAGACGATGATGTCTCCGATACCGGCATAGCGACGGGAGGAACCACCAAGCACGCGGATACAGAGAAGCTCTTTAGCTCCGGTGTTATCCGCCACGCGTACGCGCGACTCTTGTTGAATCATTCTTTATTCTCCCCTTACTTAGCCTTCTCGAGAATCTCGACTACACGCCAGCGCTTTGTTGCTGAGATTGGTCGAGTTTCCATGATTAGAACACGATCGCCCATGCCAGCAGCATTTGCTTCGTCATGTGCTTTCAATTTACGTGAACGAGAAAGAACCTTTGAATACATTCCGTGAGCAACGCGATCAGAAACTTGAACAGTAACTGTCTTATCCATCTTGTCGCTTACAACGATTCCTTCACGAGTCTTGCGGGCTCCGCGATCTTCAACATTAGTCATTACGCAGCTCCTCCGATTCCTAGTTCACGTTCACGAATAATTGTGTAAATGCGAGCAATCTCTTTGCGCACGGCGCCTAGACGACCATGGCTTTCGAGTTGACCGGTAGCAGCTTGGAAACGCAGGTTGAATAGTTCTTCCCTTGCTTCGCGCAACTTTCCAGTTAGCTCTTCGGCAGTTAACTGACGTAGCTCTTCATTAGTTGTAGTAGCCACTTATGCCTCCTCACGCTTTACAACACGACACTTCATTGGAAGTTTGTGAATCGCAAGACGCATTGCTTCATTAGCAACGGCCTCTGTTACACCAGAAATTTCGAACATGATTCGACCTGGCTTAACGTTTGCGATCCACCACTCTGGTGAACCTTTACCGGAACCCATACGAGTTTCAGCAGGCTTCTTAGTAAGTGGACGATCTGGATAAATGTTGATCCAAACCTTTCCACCACGCTTGATATAACGAGTCATCGCAATACGCGCTGCTTCGATTTGGCGGTTAGTAACGTAAGCAGGAGCAAGCGCCTGGATACCGTAATCGCCGAAAGAAACTGCAGTTCCGCCCTTAGCGTTTCCGCTACGAGATGGGTGGTGCTGCTTGCGGTGCTTTACACGACGTGGAATTAACATATTAGTTAGCTCCTCCCTCAACTACTGGTGCTTCAGCAACTGCTGGTGCATCAGAAACATTTGAACGAGTTACTTCGCCGCGAGGTGTACGAGGGCCACGTGATGGTGCGCGTGATGGAGCCTTTGGTGCGCGCGCTGCAGCAAGTGCTGCTTCTTGACGATCTGCGCGTGAACCAATGATCTCGCCCTTGTAAATCCAAACCTTCACACCTAAACGGCCGAAAGTTGTTGCAGCTTCGTAGAAACCGTAATCAATATCTGCACGTAAAGTGTGTAGTGGTACCCGGCCTTCGCGATAGAACTCAGAACGTGACATTTCAGCGCCGCCAAGACGACCACCGCACTGAACTCGGATGCCTTGAGCACCAGCTTTCATTGCAGATTGCATTGACTTCTTCATTGCACGACGGAATGAAACACGTGCAGCAAGCTGCTCGGCAATTCCTTGGGCAACTAGTTGCGCATCAATTTCTGGATTCTTAACTTCAAGAATATTTAGCTGTACTTGCTTGCCAGTTAGTTTTTCTAACTTGATACGCAAAGTGTCAGCATCTTGTCCGCGGCGACCGATAACGATTCCTGGACGAGCTGTGTGTAGATCGATACGAACACGATCGCGAGTACGCTCGATTTCAATTCGAGATACTCCTGCGCGCTCCATACCTTTCTGCATCATGCGACGGATTTCGACATCTTCCTTGACGTAATCCTTGTACAACTTGTCGGCATACCAACGTGACTTAAATTCAGTTGTGATACCAAGACGGAAGCCGTGTGGGTTTACTTTTTGACCCATTACTTGGTCGCTCCCTTCTTGATATTCATGGTTTTTGAAGCAGCTTTGTTATCGCTGACTACAACTGTGATGTGGCTTGAACGCTTCAAGATGCGGAAACCGCGACCTTGTGCGCGTGGGCGAAAACGCTTCATTGTGCGACCTTCGTCGACAAGAGCTTCAACAACCCAAAGTTCTGAAGCATCGCGAATTGCTGGGTTCTTAGCTTTTAAGTTAGCAACAGCTGAGTTAAGGAGTGTGTAGATATCAGCACCGGCAGATTGTGGTGCAAACTTTAGTGTGGCAAGTGCGTTATCAACGCGCTCTCCACGGATAAGGTCGATAACACGACGTGCCTTCTGAGGTGTGTGGCGGATATCGTTTAGGACAGCCTTGCCAAACATGGCTTCAACAGCTGGTGTGGTTTCGGTATTAGCCACGAGTTGCTCTCCGATCGTCCTTAACGTGACCCTTGAAGGTACGTGTTGGTGAGAATTCACCTAACTTGTGACCGACCATTGCGTCAGTAACAAAAACTGGAACGTGCTTGCGTCCGTCATGAACGGCAATTGTGTGACCAATCATTGAAGGAATGATCATTGAACGACGTGACCAGGTCTTGATCACGTTCTTTGTGTTGGCATCGTTTTGGGCATCTACCTTCTTGGTTAGATGGCCGTCCACGAATGGACCCTTCTTTAAACTACGTGGCATCGGGGCTCCTACCGGTTCTTATTCGACTTGCGACGACGGACGATCATTGAATCACTGGCTTTCTTCTTACGAGTACGGCCTTCTGGCTTACCCCAAGGTGTTACTGGGTGACGACCACCAGAGGTCTTACCTTCACCACCACCGTGTGGGTGATCAACAGGGTTCATAACAACACCACGAACAGATGGGCGCTTGCCCTTCCAACGCATACGACCAGCTTTTCCGTAGTTGATGTTGGATTGTTCTGCGTTTCCAACTTCACCAACGGTTGCGCGGCAACGAACATCTACGTTGCGGATTTCACCAGATGGCATACGTAGTTGAGCGTAGGCGCCTTCTTTTGCAACGAGTTGAACAGATGCACCAGCTGAACGAGCAATCTTCGCTCCGCCACCTGGGCGAAGTTCAATTGCGTGAATTACGGTACCTACTGGAATATTACGAAGTGGCAAGTTATTGCCTGGCTTGATATCGGCCTTTGGACCGTTTTCAATCATTGCACCTTGCTCTAATTTATTTGGCGCGATGATGTAACGCTTCTCGCCATCTGCATAGTGAAGTAGAGCAATACGTGCTGTGCGGTTTGGATCGTATTCAATATGTGCGACCTTTGCTGGAACGCCATCTTTATCATTACGAACGAAATCGATTAGACGGTATGCACGCTTGTGACCGCCACCTTGGTGACGAACAGTGATGCGACCTGATGAGTTACGTCCACCCTTTGAGTGAATTGGACGAACCAATGATTTTTCTGGAGTTGTACGTGTGATTTCTGCGAAATCAGGAACGCTTGCGCCACGTTGACCAGGGGTTGTCGGCTTTAATTTACGAAGTGCCATAGTTGTATCCCTTTATCCTTTTCTAAAGTCCCGGCTCCCGTTAGGAAACTGGGCCTCCAAAGATGTCGATGCGGCTGCCAGCAGCTACTTGAACAATTGCGCGCTTGGTGTCTTTACGCTTTCCATCACCAAAACGAGTCTTCTTGTTCTTGCCCTGACGGTTCATTGTGTTAACACTTACAACTTTCACGCCGAATACCTTTTCAACCGCGATCTTGATCTCGGTCTTATTAGCATCTGGTGCGACGATAAATGTGTATTTGTTCTCATCTAGCAAGCCATAGCTCTTTTCAGAAACTACTGGTGCTAGTAGAACTTCGCGGTGATCTTTCATGCTGAAGCCTCCAATTCAGACTCGCGTGCAACTGCTGTTGCGCCCTTACCTTTAGCTGGACCAGCAAGGAAATCATTGATCGCTGCTTGGGTGAACACCAAGTCATCGCTCTTTAAGATGTCATATGCATTTAGCTGATCTGGGACCAACAAGTGCATATCTTCAGCGTTACGAAGTGAACGCCAAGAAATATCTTCGGCACGAGAAAGAACAACTAGAACATTCTTGCGATCGCTGAACTGACGAACAGCTGCGATTGCGGCCTTTGTTGAAGGCGCTGATGTAATTGAATCAATTACATAAATGCGTTCGTTGCGTTGACGATCAGAGAGAACACCCTTAAGTGCTGCTGCAATCATCTTCTTTGGTGTGCGTTGGAAATATGTACGTGGGCGAACTGCGTGTGCAGCACCACCACCACGTTGCAAAGGAGCACGTATCGAACCCTGACGGGCGCGGCCGGTTCCTTTCTGTGCGAAAGGCTTCTTACCACTACCACTTGTTTCGCCACGGTTCTTAGCTTTCTGAGTACCTTGGCGAGCAGCAGCAAGTTGTGCTGTAACAACTTGGTGGATTAATGGAATATTTGTTTGCTGATCAAAGATCTCACCAGGAAGATCGACAGTGCCGACCTTTGCTCCTGAAGAGTTTTTGATATCAATAGTTAATGACATGTTATGCACCAGCCTTTACGGTTTCGAAAGTTTCAACAATCGCTTTCTTTGCAGCTGAGCGAATGAAAACTAATGCGCCATCAGGACCTGGAACCGAACCCTTGATGAGTAGCAAGTTGCGATCAGCATCAACTGAATGAACCTGCAAGTTTTGGGTTGTAATGGTTTGTCCACCCATGCGACCAGCCATACGCATTCCCTTGAATACGCGACCTGGTGTTGAGCAAGCACCGATTGAACCTGGCATACGGTGCTTACGATCTACACCGTGAGATGAGCTAAGACCACCGAAGCCGTGACGCTTCATTACACCGGCATTACCTTTACCTGTGCTGGTTCCGGTTGCATCAACAATTTCGCCAGCTTCAAATACGGTTGCGCCAAGTTCTTGACCAACTGTGTATTGAGAAGCACTTAGTGTGCGAAGTTCTGCAACTGAGCGACGTGGGGTCACACCAGCTTTAGCAAAGTGGCCAACTTGTGGCTTAGAAACTTTCTTAGGATCGATCGCACCGAATGCGATCTGCACAGCTGAGTAGCCATCTACTTCAGGTGTACGAATTTGAGTAACAACGCAAGGTCCGGCTTCAACAACAGTTACTGGAATCATCTTGTTGTTTGCATCGAATACCTGAGTCATACCAAGCTTCTTACCGAGCACGCCCTTGATGGACGAGCCGTGTGATTGAGTTACAAATGACATTTATTCTCGTCCTTTCCTTAGAGCTTAATTTCGATGTCGACGCCAGCTGGAAGATCAAGACGCATCAATGAATCAACAGTCTTAGGTGTTGGGTCGATGATGTCGATTAGGCGCTTATGTGTGCGCATCTCGAAATGTTCGCGGCTGTCCTTGTATTTGTGAGGAGAGCGAATCACGCAATACGTGTTCTTCTCTGTTGGTAGCGGCACTGGGCCGGCAACAGTTGCACCAGTGCGCTCGACTGTCTCAACGATTTTCTTCGCTGAAGAGTCAATCACCTCATGGTCATATGCCTTGAGCCGAATGCGGATCTTTTGTCCCGCCATTTGCTTCTCCTCTTATCTCTTAAAGTTCTTCAAGCTATCGCTCTTAAAACTTTTAATTTTAATTTTCAAAACTTTCGTTGTAACCCGGCGGTTTTTTAGGCCGCCGGGCCAACAACGTTTAGAACTTTTTTAGTACTTACTTCTTAATCTTGGTAACGCGACCAGCACCTACTGTGCGGCCACCTTCACGGATTGCGAAGCGAAGTCCTTCTTCCATAGCGATTGGTTGAATTAGCGTTACAGCCATTTCAGTGTTATCGCCAGGCATAACCATTTCGGTTCCTGCAGGAAGTGTTACAACACCAGTTACGTCAGTTGTACGGAAGTAGAACTGTGGACGGTAGTTGTTGAAGAATGGAGTGTGACGACCGCCTTCATCCTTTGAAAGGATGTATGCAGATGCATCGAACTCTGTGTGAGGTGTGATTGAACCTGGCTTACAAACAACCTGGCCACGCTCTACATCTTCACGCTTTAGACCACGAAGTAGAAGTCCAACGTTCTCGCCTGCTTGACCTTCATCCAGCAACTTACGGAACATTTCAACGCCTGTAACAGTTGTCTTCTGAGCATCAACACGGATACCAACGATTTCAACTTCTTCGTTAACCTTAACGATTCCACGCTCGATACGACCGGTGATAACAGTTCCACGACCAGTGATTGTGAAAACGTCTTCAACTGGCATAAGGAATGGCTTATCAACTTCACGCTCTGGTTGTGGAATGAAAGCATCAACAGCATCCATTAGTTCGATGATCTTCTCGGCCCAAGCAGCGTCTCCTTCAAGAGCCTTAAGAGCTGAGATACGAACGATTGGAGTGTCATCGCCAGGGAACTCGTACTTAGATAGAAGTTCGCGAACTTCCATTTCTACTAGTTCAAGAATTTCTTCATCGTCAACCATGTCTGACTTGTTTAGAGCAACCACGATAGATGGAACGCCAACTTGACGAGCAAGTAGTACGTGTTCCTTTGTCTGAGGCATTGGGCCATCAGTTGCAGCAACTACAAGAATCGCGCCGTCCATCTGTGCTGCACCAGTGATCATGTTCTTGATGTAGTCAGCGTGGCCTGGGCAGTCAACGTGTGCGTAGTGACGCTTTTCAGTTTGGTACTCAATGTGTGCGATTGAGATTGTGATACCGCGTTGACGCTCTTCTGGCGCCTTATCGATATCTGAGAATGCTGTAGCAGCATTAAGAGTTGGGTACTTGTCGTGCAAAACCTTTGAGATTGCAGCAGTAAGTGTGGTCTTTCCATGGTCAATGTGACCGATGGTTCCAATGTTTACGTGCGGCTTTGTGCGCTCGAACTTGGCCTTTGCCATTTTGGTTCCTCTTTCTTTTCTAGTGCTTAGTTATTAGGGGGTTTTGTGCTTTATTAGGGAGTTTTATTCGCCGCGAACTTTCGCAATGATTTCCTTCGCTACGTTGCCTGGTACTTCTGCATACGAATCGAATTCCATCGAATAGCTCGCGCGACCTTGTGTTCTGGAGCGAAGATCTCCGACATAGCCGAACATCTCCGACAACGGAACTAGCGCCCTAACAACGCGGGCACCTGACCGCTCATCCATGGCCTGGATTTGACCACGACGACTGTTTAGATCGCCGATGACATCACCCATGAAGTCTTCAGGGGTAACAACTTCGACT
>JAPLAW010000030.1 GCA_026393075.1 Actinomycetota bacterium
TTTCTCTCGCCAATGAGCGTGATTGCTAATCTTTTGGCAGCCCCAGCAGTTGCCCCGATAACCGTGTTGGGGTTTATCGCAGCCTTGATTCACCCAATCCTGCCCGGTGTCGCTGGCTTACTAATTCTTTTAATCCGAATACCAGCAGCATTCATTGGGCTAGTCGCGAAATGGTCAGCGAGTTTTTCAGTTATTGAATTAGGTAAAGGGGCAAGTGGTTTCTTGGCAATCGCAGTTGCGGCTATTTGTATCTGGATCTTTAGGACTTTCTTTCGCAACCACCGAAAAGAAATTGCAATTGTTCTAGTTGTGCTGCTTGCTACCGGAAATTGGTTTGCGAGGTTTCCCGGAATAGATTGGCAAGTGGGCAATTGTGATATTGGGCAAGGCGATGCAATGGTTGTTAACTTAGGTGAACATCGAGGCGTGGTAATTGATGTGGGACCTGACCCGCAGTTGATAGATAAATGTTTAAAACAATTTGCGATTACTCAAGTTTCAATATTGGTTCTAACTCATTTTCATGCCGACCATGTTGAAGGTTTGCCGGGTCTACTTAAAGGCCGCGTGGTTGGACAAGTTTGGGTAAGCCCGCAGATTGATCCAGCATTTGAAAGTGCGCGCGTACAGCGCTGGCTGAAAGTGATTCCGCAGATTCCAGTTACGGCCGGATTTAGCGCCCAAATAATTAGTAATCGCGGGCCGATAAATTTTCATGCGCTCTGGCCCAAGCTGGGTGCCCAAGATACGCCGAACAATTCCAGCATTGTGATGCAGATAAATTCAGCTGACTTTTCACTTCTTGCAGCTGGAGATATTGAACCGATCGCGCAGTCACAATTGGTTCAGCAGTTAAGCCAAGTTGATCTATATAAAGTGGCACATCATGGTTCGCGCTACCAAGATTTGAACTTTATGCAGGCCCTCTCACCACGAATATCGATAATTAGCGTGGGCAAAGACAATACTTACGGCCATCCGGCGCCCCAAACAATCGCTGCCTTGAGTAGGATCGGCAGCACGGTTTACCGAACTGATCAAGATGGTGCGCTTGCGATTAATGCGCGCAGGCATCGGGTTAAGGTTCGCAAAAGCCATCAGGTATTTAAGTTCTGGCAATGGGGCTAGGCAATTGGAATGAGGGAGTGGGGGTAGGCGATGAATGATTTCTATTTGATTCTTGGTTCCGAAGCTGCCCTTGCCGATCGCGCACTTACTAAATTACAAGCTGAATTAAAAAGTGAAAACGCCGAAATTACTTCGATCTATGCCGCTGATTCAATAGTTGGCGATATCTCTGATGCCCTAGCGCCTTCACTATTTTCTGAACGCCGCGCCTTAATTATTCGCGACCTACAAGATTTACCAGAAGATAACAAAGAAGAAATCATTCGCTACTTGCCTGAGCCAGATGCTTCCACCACCGTAATCTTTTTACATAAAGGTGGCGTAAAAGGTAAAGCGTTGCTTGATGCAATTAAAAAAGTTAAGCCTGAGATTATTGCTTGCGAGCCACTTAAAAAAGAAGCCGAGAAACAAGAGTTCGTAAAGAATCTATTTCTAGATGCTGGTCGCAAAGCTTCACCGGCTGCAATCGCAGCGCTAGTAAATGCGATCGGTGGCGACTTACGTGAATTGACCGCGGCTTGCAGTCAGATCATCGCCGATGCACCTGCCGGCACAATTGATGAAAAAGAAGTTGATAAGTATCACCAAGGTCGCGTTGAGACCACGGGCTTTGATGTTGCAGATGCCGCCCTCGAAGGAAATTTGCCAGTTGCACTTTTGCAATTACGAAGTGCGATTGAAACTGGTAGTGACCCAGTAATGGTCACAAGTGCAATTGCTTCCGCTCTGCGTTCCTTGGCAAAAGTTTCAGGAGCTAACCGAAATGCGAAATCATTCGAACTTGCTGGCCAATTAGGCATGGCGCCATGGCAGATCGATAAGGCTCGTCGCCAACTATCTGGCTGGACTCCGCGCGGAATCGTCGCTGCCGTTGGGGCAATCGCCTTGGCCGATGCCCAAGTAAAAGGGGCAGCAAGTGACCCGATCTACGCTCTCGAGCACGCAATTTCCGAGATCGCCAGCGCGAAAGCAGCCCGATAAGCGGATTTCCCCGATTTGAGCCTAAAGGTGCCCCGCTGGTAACCTTCGGGTTCGTATTTAGCGCTCAACCAATTTAGTTCGGAGTAAACCTTAAGTGGCAAATATCAAGTCGCAGATCAAGCGGATCAAGACCAATGAGAAGGCACGCCTACGTAACAAGTCAGTGCGTTCTTCTATCAAGACAGCTGCTCGCAAATTCCGCGACGCTGTAACCGCTGGCGATGCCGCAGTTATCTCAACCGAACTTCGTGACGCTTCAAAGGCGCTCGATATCGCCGTTGCTAAGGGTGTTCTACACAAGAACACTGCTGCCAACAAGAAGTCTTCAATGGCAAAAGCTGCCGTTAAAGCCGGCGTTCGTTAATTCGCAACTAGTTACTTTTAAGGCTTAACGATGCCTGCAATTTCACTTGCCAAGGCGCCTCAACCAGCCGCAACTAATCCCGCGCAGATTCGTAACTTCTGCATCATTGCCCATATTGATCACGGTAAATCAACTCTTGCCGATCGCATGTTGGGTATCACCGAAGTAGTAGAAGCCCGCAATATGCGCGCGCAATATTTAGATCGCATGGATATTGAACGCGAACGCGGAATCACCATTAAGTCGCAAGCAGTTCGT
>JAPLAW010000047.1 GCA_026393075.1 Actinomycetota bacterium
CTGCCCAACGGAAGTGCGCGTTGAGCGAAACGGCGTTGATTGCCCGACGGGCTTTCATCTCTGTGACGTTTGTGCACGTGGCACAGCTGGCGGCACAAGCCGTTGGTCTTGGAATGCGTGTAAGTGCTGTCTTGGTGTGAACACAAATACTCAGAAGCAGCTGGGATTTAGTTTGCCACTAGGGCGTCATTCGATCATGAATGGCGTGAGTGTTCCGATTTCTGCTGTTGGTGATGAGCTAGCAGAGAGCACCGAAGCACTGATTGCATTTGTTGCTAAGTCTGTGGCTATTTCAGATTGGGGGTTGTTGCAAGCCAGAGAGTTATTTGAGTCCGTGCCCGAATGGGCTAAAAAAACTCATATTCCGATCGCGGTTTGGCAAAAGAAGTTTAAAGTTTCTAAAGAAAAGTCTTTAGCAGCTTTTCAGAACTACTACGGAGTTAATGATCTAAGTGATCTTCTAAAGAAGATTGATTAGATAGCTAAAGAAGTTTAAAACTCAAAAGAAGTTATGTACCTTGAAAACTAAATAGCGATGTGAAGCCAAATAGGTAGCTTGCCTCAGCGAGCCTATTTAACGAGAAAGCGAGTAATACCTAACGAAAGGGGTTTAAATGGAAAATGAAGAGATGACCACGGTTGAACTGTGGGATTTGATTCCGCAGGTGGCCGGTCAGCGTCGCGCAGAAGTGATGGTTGCACTGGCAAATAAGTTAACTTATCGAAACCGCAAAGATGCGCTAGCTCTTTGCTTGAGCGCAGTAGAGATCTATGAGTCACTCGGTGAGAAGGCGCCGATCGCAGAACAAGCCGAGGCATATGTGGCGCTAGCAAATGTCTTTGAAAAGCTGGAGCAATATGATCGAGCAATCCCGGCTCTTACCAAAGGGCTAGAGCTGTTAAGGGTTACTGGCTTTGAGTTCGAAGATGATCTGCTGCGAAAGCTAGCTGAGTATCACGGCAAAGTTGGTAATTGGCAGGAGGCACTTAGCTACCAACTAGAGGCAGCTAACTTCAATGAACTCGTAGGCGATGAAGAGTTTCTAGCGATTTCTTATCGAAATGCGGCAGATTGTTTAGTTGAGTTAGAGCGACTAGCTGAGGCGCTAGTTCACTACACGACGGCTGTGGAGATTTTCCGCAAGTTAAAGCAGCTAGATGAAATTGGTAATTGTTATCAAAAGATGGCAGAGATCAATTTAACTCTGGGAAATGTTATTGAGGCAATTGCGCTCGGTGAGAAATCACTAAATGTGGCTTACTTTAACTTCCATAGTGAATCTCCAGCTCGTACTCATCTATTGATGATGCGGGCATACATGGCCCAAGGTGATCTTGAAAAAGCGGGTCAGTACTTAGTTGATGCGCAAGGGCTAGCGCAATATTCGAATGATAAGAACTGGGATCTGATTGCAGAGGTTGAGCAAGAACGGATTAACCACATGAAAGCCGGTGGCATTGATGCACAAGAGGCACAAGCCAGACTCCTCACCATCCGAGAAATGATCGGAGGGTGAGGGGTGGTTGGGCGGATAAGAAAACGATTTGGAATTGGAGGAGTAAATGGGAAATGCTGCAAATAAGCAGTGCCCGATCTGTCGCAGCACGGATGTCGATCAGAAATATGTAACTACTGAACCATTTTATGAATGCAATAAATGTGGAGAAAGGTTTAAGAGATGACTAAAACTAATGTCGTAATGGATATCGAACTGCTTAGGGATGTAACAGTTTATGCGCACTGGATACCCATAACCCAAGGGTTGCATGAGGAATTCTTTGCGGAACATTTCCCAGGTTGGGATTGGAATGACTTTGTACCGAGGCTATTGGACAAGAAGATTCTGCAGTTCCAGGGTGAAGATAATCCTGCTCTAACTCAGCTTTCGCAGGGGCTGTTTATCTCGTCTGACATCCAGACCATTGAATTCATACCGCAGAAAAATGGCGTCAGAGTTAAAGTGAAAACTTAACCGTTAACTCAACCAAGTCCATGTCTCGCACTTGATCTCTTTCTCATTGAGGGCATCTACAAAATCTTCACCGTGACCGGCATCGGATAGCTGTTGCATGATCGTGAGAATGTCGCTGCTGGGATCTAGTCCATACCTGCTTACGATCGCTGCGAACTCTGTGGAGCTTACGGTTTGGATGACCTCGTAGTCGCCTTCGTTATCATGGCGTGCGTAGTGTTGTTGCCGGAGATCACTTCTTCTTATAACCCTTTGGGCACACAGGCTTAACAGCAGTTACCTTCTTTACGAGCTTTCCTTTAACGCAAGTGATTGTTGTTTTCTTGGCTGCAGCTGCTTTTGCTTTGGCAGCTGCAAGAATCTTTGCAGCTGCGGCTTTGGCTTCTGCTGCCTTCTTAGCTTTTAGATCTGCTGCGGCCTTTTCTGCAGCGACCTTTGCATCAGCCTCTTGCCTACTCTTTAGATCAGCCGCAGCCTTATCTGCCGCTGCTTTTGCTTCAGCTTCTTGTTTAGCTTTTAGGTCCGCTGCAGCCTTTGCTTCTGCCTCTTGTTTTGCCTTTAGATCTGCAGCAGCTTTCGCATCAGCTTCTTGTTTAGCTTTTAGGTCGGCAGCGGCTTCGGCATCTTGTTTTGCCTTTAGGTCTGCAGCAGCTTTCGCATCTGCTTCTTGCTTAGCTTTCAAATCTGCTGCAGCCTTATCTGCCGCTGCTTTTGCTTCAGCTTCTTGTTTAGCTTTTAGGTCCGCTGCAGCCTTTGCCTCTGCCTCTTGCTTAGCTTTTAATTCGGCTGCAGCCTTATCTGCGGCTGCTTTAAGAGCAGCATCAGCAGCGGCTTGATCGATTGCAGTAGCTGTTGTCGAAGGTACTGGAGTGGGCGCGGTGCTTGCCGTTCCACTGCTGGCGGCGAGGTTTGCAGTAATTTCAATATTCATAGGTTCATTTGCAGAACCAGAGATGCGATAAGTGAGGTCATCAACTTTTCTAACTAACCCAACCCTATTTTCTGTAAAGGATATAACTGGATTCAGGAATCTGATTGTTATGGATACTGAACCAAAATTAGTTTGATCACCTGTCGTAGAAGATGGATCTAGATTTGCTTTATAACGAAAAACAATAGTGCCGCTTGTAATGCTGGCACTTATCTCGCCTGAATCAGTTAAAACATCTTTAAGCGGGCATTTAAGAATGTAGTTTGATGCATCTTCAGTAATCGGGGCATCTTTGCAAAAACCGATTTGGGCTTCTGGATTAGTACTTGCTTCGCTCTTTACATCCGCCAAACTATTAAGTCCCACCCCGGCGGCCAATGACTTACTGAGTGTGTAAATTATCTCGCCATTGATTCGGGCGGCAGAACTCACACTTAGGTCGCCTCTAACCTCAACGCAGGATGACAATAAGAGCGCCAGCGAAATGATTACCGCTCCTAGGCTGACTTTTCTTAAAATCACTAGGTAAGACTATTCGTTCTTAACCAATATTCTGAGTCAATTTCTTACTTCTTTAACTCTGCTAATTTCTTTTCGACCTCTGGGTAATCAGGGTTATCAACCAAAATCTTCTCGAGATCCTTTATACCCATTGCCTTCTTGCCCATCAAGGCATAGGTAACTCCGCGCTCGAATAGCGCACGATGAACCAAAGCTTCGGGCATCATCTTCTGCTTGAGTGCTCGCTTAAAGCATTCAACGGCAGCCTCATGCATTGTCTTCTCGCGAAATGCCACGCCCCGTAAAACCATCATCATCGCGGTTGCATCATCGAATACTTCAATATCTTCGGTCGTTTCGATCGCCCCATCAAAATCACCTATCGAGATTTCAATGTCTGCAAGTGAAATAGCCACCATTTGATCAGGTGGAATCAGCATCAATACTGCAATGGCTTCTTCATACTTTTTTTGCGACTGCAAAATCTCAGACCAGATAAATCCCAGCGTCTGCACGTTGAAGTGCAAATTTGTGGTGATACCGGTTGAAATAGTCACACCTGGCTTGATGCCCTTGAAATACTTGCGCACGTACTTATTGCTAAATGCTATTTCGCGGTTTTCCCATAAACTCGCACCCCATTGCGTTGCTTCGTCTTGCCACTTCTCATCGGTGGTGCCATGTAAGAAGGAGATCAAATCGAGTGGATATTTCAGATCTTCATATTTCGCTTTAAGCGCATTTGCTTTCTCAATTACAGAACTAGCATCATCAGCGTGATCGGAATTATAAATATCTAATAAGAACTCATTTAGTTCTCGCTCTGGCTTGCGTGCAAATAAACCTGGTGCAGGTGGGGCTTGCCAAGTATCGCTCTCTTGCGAATTAGCTGCTGCCGATGATCTACCTCTACTGCTGCGGGTGCCACTGTTTAGAGTGTCAACGTTATATAAACCAGTACCGGGAATGCCGGTACTAACTGTCCTTCGCCCTTTTGAGTTCATTGTGTAGCGAGCACCAGGTACGCCAAATGAGAGACCGACAGTTTCTTTGCTGAAATTTAACCGCACGCCTGGCAGTAGTTTCATCGACTTTCGAAAGCGGATACTCATGCGCCTAACCTACGCCAGCGCTGCCCGATAAGCACTGCTGACGTTTAATCATTAGAATCCACCTATGACTTTTACCCTGTATTCAACATCTTGGTGTGGCCCATGCAAGCGCCTTAAGGGACAACTGGCAGAGCTTGAGATCAGCTTTACTGAGGTCGATATTGAGCAATCCCCTGAAGGAGCTGCCCTGGTGGAATCACTAAACAATGGCAACCAGATGGTGCCGACGCTGGTTTTCTCAGATGGAACATCGCTGACTAATCCATCTGCGATGGCGGTTAAAGAAAAGCTCAGCGCGCTTTAATCTAAATCGAATCAGCTAAGTACTGGCCGATTTTGTCGTAGTAGGCCTGCTCATCCATTTTCATATAGCTCCGTATTGCTTCTTCCCAAGTTGAACCTTTGGCTATGGCTTCTAAGAAGTTATGCATTTCTTCTATCGAATAGTTCATATAGGTCCATTCGAGAGCGAACCAACCAAGTGAATAGCCGAGTTCATTCTTAAAGCAAAAATCACCGTCAGTCTTCAGTTTGTTAAGAACGCCAAGCCATTCCTCTTTGGTATAGGAAGCGCCCTTTGGATAGACCTTTAATAGGCGGTTGATCTCAGAATTTCTGTACCCAGATGGATCCCCCTTTGTGGCGATAGGTGCCCCAAAGAGATTTGCTTGACCCTCCATGAACCAGCAAGCAACCGTGCTTGTTTTTGAAGTTTGGTAATTGTCGGCGATCAATTGGGCTTGATAGTTATGAACGGTTTCGTGATGAACCGTTAACGGGGTCGGAGCTATTTTGTAGTTGCTGCCAATCATGTTGTATTGAGCGAAGATTCCACCTTCTCTCACTCCAGTTCCATAGCCACAGAAAGCAGCTGCTGTAACGGTGCAATGACCCAAGATGCCAGTGTCTTTATTCCAAACATTCCAAGATCTACTTACCGAATTTGGGCCTTCGAAAATTGCAGTTGTGTCATACCAACAGGTCCAGTCTTTCTCGCTCATCAATAGCCAATTAATTTTTGCCGTGGATTTATAGATCGTCGCCCAGAAAGAGTAGGCATCGATATAGGCATTTTCAGTGATTGCCGCCATTACTGGATCTACATTTGGGCAACGAACGTAGTTAAAACTTGGACTTATCTTCTTCTCGGCTGCCAGATATCGGTTATAGATATCCAAATTCATTTTCTCAAGTGCCGTAAGGGTTTTGGGCGGAGGTGTTGGTGAAGGAGTCGGTGTTGGTGAAGGCATTGGAGTTGGTGAAGGCGTTGGAGTTGGTGTTGGAGTTGCCTTTACGACCTTTGTGCCTTTATTCCAGACAAGTTTCTTGCCACTCTTAATGCAGGTGTACTTATAACCATAAGAGATCGTTGTTCCCTTTAGCTTTGAGCATGCGCCACCTGGTTTAACGGCCGCAGTTGCAACTGAGAGATTTACCGAAAGAGCTAGGCAGCCAATTAATGTGGTTGCAAGTAATCGCCTCATGTTACGAAGGGTAGCAATCGGGATAGTATGCGCATAGGATTAAAATTAACGCGCTCTACGCACGATCATCATTACTAAGCCGATAACAACTAGCAAAAAGCCAACCGGCAAGGTTAAGAACATCAACCAGATATATCCCCCGGTGCCGTTGCCTTCATCCCACATGGATCCGCTTTGAAAGAGTGAAGTGATAAAGGCCAGCAGGATTGGTGAGATCGCAAAGATCAAGCCTGCTCTAATGAACGGGAATTTCCTCATAAGTAGAGTTTAAGCACTTTCGGTGAATTCGATTGCGGCACGCCTAGCCTTGAGTTTGATCTTGAAAAGTACAATTTGACAGTGGCCTGGGCCGAAGAAATTGGCAATCTCGAAAGGAAGGATCTAGATCTTGAAAAAGAATAGGTTCGCCTTTGCGATTAGGTTTTTTGCCTAGTGATTGCAAAACGAAAGAAAGAACATAAAGTTTGGAATTGGTTTAAATCTCATTTTCTAGTTATTTTTTTAGCCTTCACATTCCTATTCGTCGTATTGTTCTTAGTTGCTTATAACAAGACATCAATTTCGGTGCAAAATAGCTACACCTCGAGCAAGTCCTCAGTATTTAAATACTCAAATGGCACTGAAGTTGGGCGCGTGTATCGCGAAGACAGGGTCGAGATTCCGTTAATTCGGGTTCCGCTCGCCTTTCAAGAGGCAATCCTGGCTGCCGAAGATAGCTACTTCTACTCACATATTGGGGTTAACCCTATATCTGTCGTTAAAGCTCTTTTCAAAAATGCCACCTCAGATTCAACTCAAGGTGGCTCAACCATCACGCAGCAGTACGCAAAGATCGCCTATTTAAAACCTGAGCAGAAGATTTCCAGAAAAGTGAAGGAGATCTTCGTTTCCTTAAAGGTGGAAGCTACCTATAGTAAATCTGAAATTCTGGAGAAATATATAAATGCAGTTTACTTTGGCCGAAACTCTTACGGTGTCGAGATGGCAGCTCGCAAATACTTTGGCATAAATGCAAGTGCGTTAAATCCAGCTCAGTCGATTGTGCTTGCGGCTCTTGTGCGATCACCCGCGAACTATGATCCAGATTTCAAACCTGGCAATTTTGCTAACTTGGTAAATCGTTTTAATGGAATTAAAAAGAATATGGTCTCAAAAGGTTGGCTTACTGATTCTGAAGCAAGATCAATTGTTTTCCCTGACTTTGCAACGAAAAAATTAGAAGATATTAACTTCTCTAATCGTGGACACTTAATTGCTGCCGTTAAGACCGAGCTAACTGATTTAGGATTTAGCGAAGACATTTTAACTGTTGGCGGTTATGTCGTTGTTACAACGCTGGATCAGAACGCTCAGAAACAGGCTGAATTAGCAGTCCAAAAACAGCGGCCTAAAGATGCACCAAAAGACCTGCATATCGGTTTGGCATCAATCCGGCCTGGAACAGGTGAGATAGTTGCGCTATATGGTGGCGATAATTATCTGGATCGCCAGTTAAACGATGCAACACAAGCAATTGCACAGGCTGGCTCTACATTCAAAGTTTTTGCCATAATCGCCGCACTCGAAAATGGTTATTCTCTTTCTTCTGTTTGGGATGGCCGCTCACCTCAAACATTTAGAACTGGTGCTGGAAACTATAGAGTTTCAAACCTTGGTAACAGGAGCTTCGGACCGGTTTCGTTGTATCGAGCGACCGGAAGTTCTATTAATACGGTATTTGTTAAGGTAGGAATTAAGGTAGGAACCGAAAAAGTTGTAGACGCTGCAAGACGAGCTGGTATACCTTCGAATGTTCAGGTTTTAGCTACTCCTTCGGTAGTTCTTGGAGTTTCCAGCCCAACAGTTTTAGATGTGGCATCTTCATATGCGACTTTTGCAGCAAATGGTATCTATTCAAAACCGTACCTGGTGAAAAAGATATTTAATGGCGATGGCGATTTAATTTATGAAGCAAAAGAAGAAAGTAAGCGAGTATTTTCAAAGAAAGTTATGGCAGACCTTACTTATGCACTCTCTGGCGTAATTCGTAATGGCACAGCATCTCCAGCTTTGGGTTCCTTTCCGCGGCCGATTGCCGGAAAAACTGGAACTTCTCAAGACGATGCATCTGCTTGGTTTTCTGGCTACTCACCAGATTTAGCTACCTCCGTTGCTTTCTTTCGCGATAGCCCGAAAGAGCAACTAAAAGGAATCGGTGGCTTGCGTTCGCTTACCGGGGGCTCTTTTCCGGCCCGTATCTGGAATGCCTACATGAGAGGTGCGTTAGCTCCGTACCCGATTTCGTTTTTCCCAAAACCTGCCTACGTTGGCGGAACCCGCAGTGTTTATGTAGATGTTGCTAAACCGACTCCTACGCCGACGAAAGCAGAACCAAAGCCAACTTTCTTTACTTCCAAGCCGGTGCCCGTAAACACCAAGAAACCAATACCTGGCAATACAAATAAGCCAGTGCCTGGTTCCTCAAATAAGCCAGTCCCAAATACATCAGTAAAACCTATTCCGGCCGGAAGTAGCGGGTCTGTACCTGATTTTTCACCCAAACCGATACCTAAATAATTTACCAATTTAGATAGAAGAAATATTCTTTCGCTTTGGCAGCTGAGTTGTCGCGGACAACCAGAATTGGGTTTAAGTTATTAATTGTTTTAGGAAGCTCATATGCAATACGCATAGTTGTAGATTTATTGGCTGGCAGAGTTATTTCAATAGGCGAATTCTCATATGTGATTCCTTTAGCACTTTCAATGTATTTGCCATCAGGAAGAATCATGTAAAAAGTAAAATTGAGATCAACCGCTTGAAGAGTTTTATTAGTTTGATTTGTCAAAACTAGATCAACGCCTATCCATCTATTTGGGCTATCGGGATCTACGGAACCAGTCAGACCCTGATTAAATACACATCCATCGTTGAACCCGTTCTCTCTGCAAACTTCATCTCCAAATTCAAAGTTCACAGCTCCAGCTTGGAATTGAATTGTTCCGATTTTAAATTTATTGCCGGGAAGCACTGGGTTATATATTGAAGCAAGGGCAGGTTTAACTGGTGAAGCGGCCCACTTGTATTCAGTTACTTTTATACAAGTTAACTTAATCTTTCCCTTGACCACAGTTTTGCCAAGCGTTGTGCACTTTGAGCCAGCGGTCTCTGCAGCTTTTGTTGATGGCGCCATTACACCGGTGATCAAAATGACCGCCAGGAATGCCACAAGCGCGCTACGAAAATTTGGCTTGGAATGATTAAGCACTAGGACTCCTTGAGAAACTCAGGCCACGTAAGGCTTAGACCCTAAGTTTAAATCACTCGAAAGGATATCCCTAGAGCCACGCCATTGAATTAAGCTGAAGAATTTATTGCTGTGACATGACGCTAAGCGCCACGACAATTGATGAACCAATTGCCACAAGAAGAAGTGGAGTCCAGCCTAATAATTGATACGGCGTAATTTTTGCGCGGGGTGGCTTTGATTCTCTGCACATAGGAGAAATTTATCAAAGAGTTGCGAAGTTAGCCTGCTGGGTTTAATTTTACGAAATGAAAATACTTGATATCGGCGCTGATTTAGAGAGCCTCGTTGATCAAGAATTCAAATCCTTGCACTCAGGTGGGGGTCGAAGTTCAATTCAAGGTGGGCAAAGTACTGCAGATCAGGCGCTAAGTGAGTTAGATATTTCTGGGTATGCCAAAAATAGATCGCAAGTATTGCCCTATGAGGCTCGTGGGGCTTCGGTCTTATCTCCATATATTCGCCATAACCTGCTACCGCTACAGAGAGTCTGGGATCACGTGGCCAAAGCGCCATTTGCAGATCGGGAAAAGTATCGCGATGAGTTGTTGTGGCAAGAGTATGCGCGCCATCTATATGCACGAATTGGCACCAGGTTATTTAACAATCTTCGCTTTGAACAAATTTGGGATAAGCCAGGTAACGGTTGGCCGGCAGGTATGGCCTGTGTTGATTTTGCTACCCATGAACTAGCCGAAGATGGGTGGCTAGTTAATCAAACGCGCATGTGGTTGGCCTCGCATTGGACTGTGCGCAATGAGTTTGGTTGGTTGCATGGGCAAGAAGAAATGTATCGCCACTTACTTGATGGTTCACGGGCGGCGAATTTATTAGGGTGGCAATGGACAGTTGGCACCGGAACCGGCAAGCCATATGGGTTTGCGCAATGGCAGGTGCAAAAACGAGCCCCACAACTCTGCGGCAGTTGTGTGCTAAAAAGTAAATGCCCGATTAAAGAATTTCCAGAGGAACTTTCTTTAGCTGAGGCACCATTTGAAGATTTACTTTTAGCTGACCCAAATCTTGCTGCCACAACTGGGCCAATCACCGTTCAAGAAAGCAAGGTGCCAACGACTGTTTTGTTAACGGTAGATTCAATGGGTGATGCCGACCCTGCGCTCGTTGCTAATCCAGATCTGCCAGTTGTCTTTGTCTTTAATGAAAAGGCGTTGGCGAAGCTACAGCTTTCCTCGAAGCGAATATATTTTTACCTTGAAACTCTGCAGGATTTAGCCGAACGACGTGAATTAACGGTTTATCTTGGTAATCCTTACGAGTTTGCTCAACAGAATTCCGTAGCTGTTACTTATGCCCCAGTACCAAGTTTCGCTAAATTCAATGAGCTAGCGCAGATACACCCATTCCCCTGGTTGAAATCTCCACACCCACTTTCGATTAGATCCTTTAGCGCTTGGCGCGGCAAATTATAGTTTTAGACCCATGGTCCATTCATCATCATTTTTATCAAGGAGCGTAAAACCTAATTTGGTATAGAAAGTGAAAGCTCTGGCATTTTGTGCGCCCATTCCCAGATGGACTCCCTTTGAACCTTGCTCTCGCAGCGTGTCAAGTATTAGTTGCATCATTGCTTTACCAATTCCTCGGCCTTGAGCTTTTTCAAGTAAATCTATATGCAGATGACTTGGATAATCTTTAACAACTTCTTCTGGTCTAAGTGGTGGGTTCTGAATATATTCAAATAAATTCTTTTCGCGTTCATTAAAATTCTCTGGTGAGCAACTGTTGTATTTCTCTTGAATTAATGGCCACCATTGTTTGCTTAAAGTATCCTCAAATGATCTGGTATCAAGTGCGGCAAGGGCATAGCCAGATACGCCATCTTGAATTAAAGTCAAAGCTAAATCGGGTTGAAAGCTTAAATAAGGGCCAACGTAAATTTCGCCGAGCATGTCTTTTTCATTGTATAAATGAAGGGCGCTGGCTCCGCTATCACCGGTTGCTAAACAGACGTGGTACAGACCTGATCTATCCTCTTCTTGGAATCTACGAACCGCCTCACCTGAGTCAAAAGTAATGAGGTCCATGGCGCAATATTACTAAAAAACCCTTGTATGAGGGCTGAAATTCTGAAATCCTTGGCTAAATTTAACGGGGGTTGGTATGAATTCAGATTTTGTGGAGATTCCATCCTTGTCGCCTATGCCAGATATTTTTTCTTGCAAAAGAATTCTTGCTATTCAAGCTCACTACGACGATATAGATATTGCCATCGGTGGATTAGTCGCCCAGCTAGTTAAAAACGGCGCTGAAATTCTTTATGTAACAGTTACTGATGACTTGGCAGGTGTAATTGATTTAACACTTTCAAAAGAGGTTGCGGCTGCGCGCCTGGCAGATGAAGCTGAAAAGGCGGCAGAGATTCTTGGCGTAATGGGCATTTACTATTTAAATTATCCTGATGCAGGTGACTGGACGGTCTACCAAGCCCGTCGCGACTTAATTACGGTTGTTCGCCAATTTCAGCCCGACGGAATTATTTCGTTAGATCCTTGGCTAAATAATGAAGCTCATGCTGACCATTACAAGTCAGGCTTTGCAGCCGTTGAAGCTGCAATTTTGGCAGATGTATTAGGAGTCGAAGGTAATGATTTACAGATTCCAGCAGAGTTTGTCAGTGATCAAAAGCGAGAAATCGAGGCTGTTGCTCTCTTTAACTCAAATCAAGCTAATACTTTTGTCGACATCGATCAGGTGTTAGAAACCAAATTAGCGGCCGTCTCGCAATACGTCAGTCAATTTACTGATGAATCCATGGCCGGCATGTTAAAGGCCCTGCCGATGCGATCTAAGTACTTTGCCGGACTTGGGCATGCTGCAGATAAATTGAGTAAAGATGTCACATATTCTGAACCCATAAAAGTCTTAAGTACAGGTACCCTCCATGCCGCTCGTTAATAATGTAACGGCGTCGCAAAAGGCCCGACTCCATTTACTCAATTTAATAGTCTCGTCACCACAAGGTTCGCGCTTGCCAGGTGAACGCGAATTAGCGCTAGATTGCAAGGTCGCCAGAATGACCATACGTCGCGCGATTGATCAGTTAATTCAGGAACAAAAGCTGGAAAGACGGCCAGGGTCGGGTACTTTCATTACTTACACGCCTATTACACACGAATTCCGGTTGAAGTCATTTACCGAAGAAATGACTGATTTGGGCTTAAAACCGAGTTCAAGGATCCTTGAATTTAAGTATTTAAAAGCAGATTTTAGTAAATCTTCAATTCTTAACGTGCCAATTGGTTCAGAACTTCTTACCTTTTCACGCCTGCGCTTTGCCGATGGCGTCGCGCTAGGTGTCGAGACGGTATTTCTGCCAACTGCATACTTTCCAAATATCAGCGAAGCAGATTTAAGTGGCTCTCTTTACACACTTTTGCATGAAAGATATGGCATCAAAATTATCAATGCCAACACTAGTTTGGCCGCATCAATTCCAAGTCAAGAGATAGCTGATCAGTTAAAGATTCAGAAGAATAAAGCTTGTCTGGAACTCACAATGATTGACTTAGACCAGAACGGTCGAATTATCATGCTGGCCGAATGTGTTTATGTCGGCGATCAATATAAGTTCAATTTATCTCCTAATCGAGATAATTTAGAAATAGATATCAGAGAAAAGGATGTGTCGTGAGTAATTTACTTGGAGCAACTGGTGAAGAAAGCGCCCTATTTAAGAGTTTTACTGAGCGACATCAGGTGTTTGCTAGCTCTGGATTTAGTGAAATTACCGTTAGCGAGAATTCTAAACTCGGTGCCGAAGAGTCAATAATTACTACTTCCCTCTCAACAGATAAGAAAGCAAGCATTGAAAGATCAACATATGCCGGGTTCCGCTACGCACTTAATGTCTTGCTTAAGTCTCTGCTAACAAATACCGCTGTTACGGATCAAAAGCATTCGCCAGACTTTAAAGTTAGAGGTGTCATCGAAGGCTTCTATGGAACTCCCTGGAGCCACGAACAAAGATTACGCGGGCTGGCTCACTTCTCTGATTTTGGTTTCAATCGCTTCTTACTAGCGCCGAAAGATGACCCTTGGCATCGGTACGACTGGCGCTCAGCGCTAAGTGAAGACTTTCTAAGTCGAGTAGCAGAATTGATGTCAGAAGCTAGCAAAAACGGAGTCACTGTTGCTGTGGCGATTTCACCAGGCCTGACCGTTGAATACTGTGACCCGAGCGATGTATCGGCGATTATGGTTCGTTTCAAGCAGCTTCATAGCATCGGCGTGCGTGAATTTGGCCTATTTCTTGATGATATTCCAGCTCGTTTGCAGAGTGAGAACGATGTTGCCAAATTTAATTCAGTCATGCAGGCGCATAGTTATTACTGCAATGCTGTATGGGCGGAGTTAAAAAAATTAGATTCTGCAAATACTTTAGCAATTTGCCCAATGCAGTATCACGGTAAAGCTACTGAGGAATACATAACCGAGTTTGGCAAGGCCCTTGATTCTGAATTAGCCCTAATTTGGACTGGACGCGAGATTTGCTCTGAATACCTAGATATCTCTGATGCCAAAGTGTTTAAAGCTAATACCAATCACTCCCCTTTGTATTGGGATAATTACCCAGTAAATGATGTGGCCATGTTGCACGAACTACATGTAGGTCCAATTGAAGGACGTGAAAAAGGTTTAGAAAACCATTCACTCGGATATTTTGCCAACCCAATGGATCGATTTGAACTTTCACTAATTTCGCTAAGCACTATCGGTGATTATTTGTGGGATACGCAGGGCTATGACCCAGAAGCGGCTTGGGAATATTCACTCACTATTCTCATGGATAATCCTGGAGATCGCGCTGCAATCCGTAATCTCTTGCGCGGATGCTTTGAGTCTTGTTTGCGAGTAAATCCAGCGCCAGATTTCGGTGCGATGCTAGAGGCAGCATCGTTTATGTGGAAAACTGGTAAACCTGCTCAAGCAGGAAAACTAATTGAAGATCATTCAAAGCAGATGCTAAGTGATGTTGCGACAATCAAGTCGGCAAAATTCTCACAACCTACTTGGCGCGAAGAATCCATGAAGTGGCTGATCAAGTATGAAGCTGTTGGAAAAGCATTTCTTGAAGTTGCTAATATTTTAAGTAACTCTGGCATCTCTGCGAATTCAAATCTAAAGGGATCAGCGGTCGATCTGGCGAAAATAAGTTCAATTCGAGCTTCCCTTAGTTCAGATCCGACTCGCATCTTTGGCAATGGCTTAGATATGACGTTGGCTGAATTAGGCGATGAAATCCGCTGGTCGTTAACGGCTTAGCGCTTCTTCCCACCCAGCACTTACGTGCTTCCATTGACCTTCGATCATGGTTGCACAAGCATTAAATTCGCTATCTAGTAGTACTAAATCAGCCAATTTTCCAATTTCAATGGAACCAATATCTGATTCTTTACCCAAAATCTTGGCCGCATTTAGTGAGGTGATTTTGCTTAACTCTGGCTGACTTAGCTGAGCGAACTTGGCTGCATTTTTATAGACCATATTCATATCAAGTGCGCTACCGGCCAGGGTATCTGTGCCTGCGACAACGATCTTTCCACCAGTTTTAGTTACCGCCCTATCTGGCAGAGCTCCATAATCACCATCTCGAAAACCTGCCGAAGAAGTTGCATCAGTAATTAAATTAATTCGATCAATACCTTTACATTTTAAGGCAATCCTAAATATCGCCTCATCGATATGGATGCCATCTAAAATTAATTCTGCAAAAATCTCGTCACTATCCAAAATGGCACCCACTGCGCCAGGATCACGGTGTGACAGTGCAGACATTGCGTTAAATAAGTGAGTAGTAGATCTTGCACCAGCTTTTATGCCCGCAATGGCTTGCGCATAAGTAGCATTGGTATGACCAATAGCTGAAATTATGCCTTTACTCGTTAAATACTTAATCAGATCCAACCCACCAGGAATTTCTGGAGCTATCGTAACCATTGTTAAAAAGTCATCAGCAGCTGAAATCACTTCGTCGATCTCTGATAAATTACCAGCTCTTAATTGTGCAACCACATGGGCGCCAGGCTTATATTCTGAGATAAACGGACCTTCAGTATGAATACCTAAAACTTTAGATCCGCTTTTATTAGATCTTGAGCTCGTCGATAAAGATTTCAAGATCGCTAATTGGTTTGAGAATTCTGTGGTGTGGGTGGTGGCCAACATTGAAGTGGTTCCATTTTTTAGATGGAACTCTCGGGCTAAGTTGTGCTCGGCTGGGTCAGTTGAATTAAAGGTGCCACCATTTCCACCATGTACATGGAGATCAATAAAACCAGGGGTTAACGTTGCTTTTTGAGCATCAAAAATTAATTCAGTGTTGCTGGTGGAATATTCCCCTGCTGAGATTCTTGCGATTCTGTCATCTACAATTTCTATAAACCCATCAGATATGACTGATTCAGGCAGAACAATTCGGGCATTCCTAATTACACAAGTACCAGATTGCACGCTAAGCGCCTAACTACTAAATTTTGAGCGCTGGAAACTTCAGCGGTGAATTAGCCTTATCACCATGATCTAAATTAGCACTTACAAGTAATGGCGCAGGCAAAGAATTCAATATAAACAACTTGGTGACTTCGGCATTTATTGCTTGAGCAATCAGCGCGAAACAAACAGTTGAAGCCGAACAAATACTCTTTCCTTCAGGCAGCTCGGCAACGGCGTCACCGATTACTGACCCATTATCAAGTGATATATCTACTACGTCGCTGAGCATCGAGCCCGATGGGTGTCTTGAGTCAACTGATTGACTGTGCTTATTTGAACTCAAGCCAATAACTTTGATTCCACGTTTTTTGCATTCAAGTGCCATCTCAACGATTGCGCCATTGCGACCAGATTGTGAGGCAATTATTACGACGTCATTTTCTTTGATTTTGTGATGATCTAAAACTTTGGTGCCATTTTCTGGAATTCGCTCAGGTTGGGAATCACGAAGGTCCCAGAAAGCATCGCGGTGCTCTTCGCGGATATCTTGCAGATGCATTGATTGAAATATTGCCAGACCGCCTGCGCGGCTTGAGAACTCCATAGCCAGTGCTTGCGCATGGCCGGCACCAAAAGTGAATATGTTTCCACCATTGATAACTGAATCAAATATTAACTTTGCTGCAGCCTTGATTTCTGGCACTTGGCGTTTTACTGCATCTAAACCAAGATGAGCAATCAATTCAGCTATTGAAACTGAATCGATATCTTCAGCACTATCTATCTTCATTACTGCTCCCTTGATTGTTGGTTACGTAAGAGACCTACTTGCTGTACCCATCTGAAAGACCCTTAATAAATTGCTTTGAGAAAAGAGTAAAGAGCAAAATTAGCGGAATTGCTCCAAGTACGAGCGATGCGATCAGGGCCTCCCAGTCGTTGGTATGGACACCAACAAATTGTTGGATACCAAGAGTTAAAGTCTGAGTTTGAGGGCCTGTGGTCAGAATTAGCGGGAACCATAAATCGTTCCAGATAGGCAGCATGGTGATTGCAGCCACCGCAGCCACACCTGGCATAACAAGTGGAAGAACGATTAGGAAGGTCTTAAATTCATTAGCTCCATCAATGCGAGCCGCTTCCTTTAGATCATTAGAGACCGTTCGAAAATTGGTAACCATTAAAATTACTCCAAGCGGCACGCAGATCCCCACATAAACAAGAATTAGCGATAAGTGAGTGTTTAGCAGATGGAATCTGACCATCATTTTCAGAATGACAACGGTACCTAGCGTTACTGGCAACATAATGCCGACGGTAAACAACCCAGCAATCATCGATGAAAGTTTTGTAGTGTATTCCGTTATTCCATAAGCTGCTAAACAGGAGCAAACAACTGTTAAAAAGGTAGAGCCTAAAGTAATGACGGTGCTATTAAAGTAATTTTTAATAAAATTACCATTTTCGACAGCTCGCTTAAATCCTTCTAGGCTAAATGTCTTTGAGTCTGGCAGCTTTAGCGGTCCACTAAAGATGCCTTCGGTTGTTTTAAAGGAATTTATAACAATTACTAATATTGGCCCAATTGCGAGAAGCACAAAAACTAACAAGGACAAATGAACCATTAGATTTTTAGATTGATTCTTAACTTTGCCTTCTTTTTGAATCATAGTTGGCTCACCTTCAGGCGACGTTGTACGGTCGCAAAATACACTGCGGTGCCTATTAAAATAATGAAAAATATTATCGTCGCAGTTGCAGCGCCAAGATTCTGATTACCTTGGTCAGCACCCCAACCAAAGAAGGTGCGATAGAAAAGAGTGCCCAAGACGTCTGTGCTGTAATCCGGGCCAGGCATTCCACCATTTAAGGCATAAATTATGTCGAAGCCGTTGAAAGTCCAGATAAAAGTTAAAATGGTGATAATTCCAATTTGAGGAGCAATCAGCGGAATTTTGATTCTAAATAAAATTCGCATATCTGATGCGCCATCGACTCGAGCAGCTTCGATAATATTACTCGGGATTGAAAGTAGCGCGCTATAAAGAAAAACCAGCGGGATTCCCAGATATTGCCAGACCGACATCAAGGTAATTGTCGGAAGCGCAGTAGCTTTCTCGCCCAGCAATGGGTAGTCAACTATTCCCCATAACGGGCTGATGATTAATCGCCAGATGAAACCGACGATAACAACAGAGAGAGTTGAAGGTATAAATAGCAAAGTGCGATAAAAACCGGTCATTCTTCTGACTCGACCTGAAGTCAAGAGGGCTGCCATACATAGAGCCAGCGGTAGTTGCACCGATGCGGCAATTAAGAAAAATTCACAGTTGTGCAAAAATGCGTATAGGAGCCTTGTGCTCGCATTCTCATCTGTGAAGAGGAATTTAAAATTCTTTAGGCCAACGAAAACGGTTTCTTGAAAGAAACTGATGTAAATCGTTCCGAGCAATGGGAAAACTGCAAAAATCAGAAAAAAGGCTAGTGCTGGAGCAGTAAACAAAACAAGTTGTCGGTGGCGCTTGCGCGTCGAAGCTTTAGATCTCAAGAATCCCCCAGTTTATTTAGCAATAAATAGAAAGTTGAAGGCGCCCAGACCCGTTTTGAGTCTGGGCGCCTTCGCTACTTACTTCTTTTTCTGTGGTGGATACCAGGATTCAAGCGACTTCTGGAGATCAGCCGCTGCTTCCGCTCCTGTCTTCTTCGTAGTCAGCATCACGTTAAGAATATTGTTGATGACTGAGAAGAAGTTAGGTGTGCCGGTATTCATCTTATCCATGCCGATTGGAGCTGTAACGATCGCTCCATCGCGCAAGTTAAGCCAAGCCTGAGCCATTTTGTTATCAATTGAAATCTTCTCTTTACTTAATGGGAAGAATCCAGGTAATCCATTGGCATAGGCCTGCGCGAACTCTTTAGTTGTAAACCAGGTAAGAAGTTTCTTAGCTGCTGCCTGATTTGGGCTGGCGGAGTTAACTCCAAAACCGTGATCTGCAAGAACTTGAACATATGGCTTGTCACCAGCTTTAGCTACTGGTGCACCGAATACGCCAACATTCTTTCCTGGCGGCGCAATTTCTTTAACGCTCCATGATCCTTCAACCAAAATTGCTGCGCGGCCAAGAATAAATAGCTGCTCAGCATCTGTGTAGTTGATGGTTGAGAACGCTTTAGGAAGATATGGCTTCCATGAAGCTAGCGCGTTAAATGCAGCAACA
Source organism: Actinomycetota bacterium (assembly GCA_026393075.1). Taxonomy (GTDB): domain Bacteria; phylum Actinomycetota; class Actinomycetes; order Nanopelagicales; family Nanopelagicaceae; genus Planktophila. The sequence goes on from JAPLAW010000047.1 coordinate 18,959, forward strand.
TACTCTGGGTCTGTTGCTTTTCTGGTGCCATCATCAAGTGCTTTTCCGCCGGCATCGCCCTTCCAGTAGTAAGGACCAACTAGCTCAAGTCCCATCTGATCTAGTGCCCAAGAATCTGCTGAAGCACCAGCAGCTGCTAGAGGTGTGTACTTTCCGTTTTTCTTGATTGCCTCAAGGACTGCGATGAATTCTGCCTGAGTCTTAGGAGGAGTTAGCTTCAATTCCTTGAAGATATCTTTGTTGTAATAGAAACCTGCTCCTACTGAAGCTGAAGGCACGCAGTAAGGAACTGATTTCGCATCCGCCCAAGATTGCATTGATTGGGTTGTGAAATTTTCTAGGCCAGGTAGCCCAGTTAAAGGAATTAGATTCTTATTCTTGATAAGAGTCTTTGTTAAACCATATGGACGGCACATAATTACATCGCCGCCAGTTTTGCCTTTTATCCGCAAACTAAGTGCAGAGTCATATTCGTTTGATGGCGTTGGTGCCCATACAATTTTTACACCAGGGTTAGCCTTTTCATACATCGGAATCAAAGTTTCTTTCCAGAACTTTGAATCATCTGCACGCCATGACTCGATGGTCAATGTAATTGGTGCTGCTTGAGCTGATGTTGCTACAAGTGATGTAGGAACAATTAACGACATGCTCATTGCAAAAACTAAACTTGCCTTTTTAATTTTCATTTTTACCCAATCGCAGTAGTTTGTTGGAAACGTCAAAACTTTTGGTGAGCCAAATGTTTCACCATGCTCAGGGCAATGTCAATCATTTCTACTTGCAAGGTTTTGAGCATTTTCTAGTCCAGTTACGAAATTGGTATACCTAATTAATTGGACTAATTTGCGCCAACCCAAGTCGTTACCTGCTCTAACGTCTGTGCTTTATTCAGAGCCACGATTCGGGCGCCTGCGGTAGCACCACCTAAAGGTTTTTGGTACTGCGCCTCGGGGAGAAATTCGGCTATGAAATCGTGGAACGGTTTTTCTAATAGCGGTCCAATATTAAAGAGGCCGCCAGCCGTGGAGTAGCTAAATGGGGCTCCTGCTAGCTTGGAACGCCGAGCCGCAGCTTGAACATTCAGGGCTAAGTCCATCGCTGCGCAGCGCAGAATCTCGATAGATGTTTCGTCGCCATCTGTTGCCGCTTCGGCGACGCTCCTGCTGAAAGAGGCGACTATTTCGATCGGGTTTACCGCGCCATAAACGCTATTTGCAGTGTTTTCCAGCGTACCAAATCGTTCAATCATCGCTTTATGTAGGGCGATTGATCCGGGCAGCCCATCATCAACCATCGCGGCAATCTTTAGTCCTTGGCGCCCAATGTCATATCCACTTCCGCGATCTGCAAATAATGGACCATCACCATCGATGCGAAATGGGACGCCTTGCCTTGAAATTGCCATTACAACTGAGCCTGTTCCGGCCGCCATCACAATGCCGGGTTGATTTCCGAGTGCGCCTAGATAATTCATAACTACATCACTTGCAATGGTAAATCGATCAGCCTTAACCAGAGACGAGATTGCTTTAGCGGCAAGATCTGCCGATTCTGATGGTGCTTGGGCGCCGTTTAACCCAAATGCAACCCCGGCGAATCTGCCTACTTGTGGGAGCTGATCAAATGTAGCGCGCAAGCTATTAACAACACGTTCGTATCCATTGACGCTACCTATTATTTCTAAACCAGGCCCACGACTTTTAGCAAGTTCTAATCCATTTGAGTCAATAATTACTGCCTCAGTCTTTGATTTTCCACCGTCTACTAATAAATACAAGTTATCGTCATTGTTAACGCTTTGCATTTACGCTCTTTCCTGAAAGGGGTTGAAGCTTGCGAAAAATAAAGTAACTTTCAATCGAATCGGATTTTAACTTAAAATGTTATGTTAGAAAACCTTTTATGACCAAAACTCCATTAGTATTTTCAAGTGCTGACGCCCTATCGAAATCTTTTTGCCACGCCAGGCGGACTCGCATTCTCAATTTCTGGATTGATCGCACGACTACCTATCGCTATGACCTACTTAGCAGTGACATTTATTGTGGTTCACGAAACAGACTCATATACATTGGCCGGAACCATATCAACTGGTGCTGCGCTTATAAATGCCGCATTTTCACCGATGTGGTCTAGAAAAGCTGATCAGCTTGGCCAAGCTAAGGTTTTACGAATCACAATACCTTCGTACATCGGTTTTGGACTACTTTTTATCTACACAATCACTCATAACGCCCCCACTGTGGTTTGGATGGCTGCCATTTTTGTGGCAGAGGCATTCTTGCCTAACATCGGTGGATTGGTTAGACGACGCTGGCTGCACACTCTGGGCGAAAAAGAAGGCAGTCGGCCATTAATCAATACAGCTTATTCGTTTGAGGCACTCGTTGACGAAATTGTTTTTACCATCGGCCCTCTCATAGCATCGGCTGCCGCAATCTCTATTGCTCCAGAGGCTGGAATGTACTTTGCATTTTCCTTTATGAGCGTAGGTACCGGACTCTATATTTTGCAGAAAAATAGTGAGCCGCCACCTCATCCAATTGTTAAAGGCGAAAAGAGAACTGCAGTTCTTGCTATCCCCCACGTGCAGGCAGTCTTTTTACCGTACATTTTCCTAGGTGCGTTCTTCATGTCTGCCACGCTAAGCACAATCGCATTTGCAGATCAACAAGGTGAAAAAAGTTCCACCGGAATACTTTTGGCAGTTTGGTCAGCTGGCAGTGCCGTTGCCGCGATCATCAACGGTGCAATAAAATGGAAAATGTCAGATGGTAAGAAATTTATTTATTCAATAATCGCAATGTTCTTTGCAACACTACTACTTCTCGTTTCACATTCAGTAATAGTTCTTGGTTTAGTTCTATTCTTAAATGGTTTTGGCGTCGCTCCTATACTCGTTGCCGGTTATTCAATAGTTGAAAAATCAGTCTCTTCAGCAAAAGTTACCGAAACTTTCGCCTGGGTACTTGCCGGTCTTCAAATTGGAAACGCACTCCCGGGCCCGCTTGTCGGGTACATGATTGATAATTACGGCGCTGAGAGAGCTTTCATCATTCCAGTCATCGCACTTCTACTCACGATTCTTTCCTTACTGCCTTACTTAAAAGTTTGGCGTGTCCTCATTAAAGTTTGATTAGCAATCAACGGGTTCTACGAATCACCATCATTACTAAGCCAATAGCTACTATCAAAAAGCCAACTGGCAGAGTTAAGAACATAAACCAGATGTATCCCCCGGTGCCGCTGCCTTCATCCCACATAGAGCCACCTTGAAACAGTGAGGTAATGAAGGCAAGAAGAATTGGTGAGATAGCGAAGATCAGACCTGTTCGGATAAATGGAAATCGCTTCATAGCTAAAGTTTAAGACGCATCGGTGAGATTAGGTAGTTACTCAAGGTAAACAATAAAAAGTGGCCCCACGCGACGAACCGTGAGGCCACTTATTGTGCGTACCACTAGCGGGATTCGAACCCGCGACCTATGACTTCGTCAGAGCATTGCTCTATCCACTGAGCTACAGCGGCACGCAGAACGAAGATTAAGTTCGATTGCACATGCAAAATTTCTAGAGCTATTAACTGTGGATAAATTTGATGCTAATCTAAGCGAGTCAGAGCATTGCAAGTATTGAGCTACAAGAAGAAGACCCCGTCATAACTGGCGGGGTCTTTTTTGTTGCTATTTCTTTAACTTAGCAATATCTACTAACTCGCCATTTAGCGGCGTATCTGTTGGGCAGCTGGCATTTAGTTCAGCTACTTCTGCATCAGTTAGTTCTATCTCTAGACCTTTTAGTGAATCAAGAATCGATGAAGCTTTAGAGGCACCAGGAATTGGGATTGCAGTTGGGAATTGATGTAGGTGCCAAGCAATTGTTAGAGCGTATGGCGAAACGCCTTTGCTATCTGCCATTATTTTAAAGGTACCAATTTCACCGGTTGCAATCTTTTTAAAGTTGCCTCCCCCGCCAAGTGGTGACCAAGGTAAGTATGCAATGCCGTATTCATTGCAGATATCAATTACATCTGCCCAGTGACGATAGTTTGGGCTGAATTCGTTTTGCACCGAGATGATTCCACCTTGATTTGGTGTGCCACCGGCCTTGATGGCATGGCGCAACATTGCAGCAGTTACGTTACTTAGGCCGAGTTCGGCAACATAGCCATGATCTTTTAAACTCATAACATTGTCGAACTGTTCTTCAAAAGAAATGTCAGGGTCAGTGCGGTGATGTTGCCACAATGGAATTACATCGAGTCCAAGTTTGTAGGCAGAGGCTTCAACCGTGCGGTAGAGATAATGTTTATTGGAATTGCGGCCACCTTTGCCAAACATCGAGCCATCTTCTTCTCGCGTGATGCCGCCTTTAGTTGTGATGATTACTTTGCTCTTTTGCTCAGATGTGGCGTTCCATGTGGCAAGTGCTTTGCCAACCAAGATTTCGTTATGTCCCATTGAGTTCCAACTTGGCGCGTAGATATCTGCGGTATCGAGCAGGGTAATGCCCGCATCTAGAGCAGCATGAATAACGCTTATTGCAACATCGGGTTGATTAATTAAATCTGGGCTTCGATCATGTGGGAAAGATAAGGGCATGCAGCCCATTCCGATTGCCGAAACTAAATATGGCCCAAGTGCGCGCTGTTTAATCATGTAGTGATGTTATTGCATGTGTTGCGCGATCACTAGGAAAGGTCCCGAATACTTGAAGATTTAAGGTGCAGCTCTGGACGAGAATCGAACTCGCACCTAGCGGTTGGTAAAACCTCTCACGCTGTCATTACGCCACCAGAGCTGCTTGCGAATAATGGGCTCTGAGCAATTCTCATATTCCTTAGACAGAAAAATATGTTGATAAAGAAAGAAGCCCCCGATAACGAGGGCTTCTTTGTCCAGAGCTCCAAGACTTTGTAATTATTTATAAAGAGTTACCAACTCCATTACAAGATCTGACTGAATTAAAGCACTTTTTCTGATTACTCAGAGTGATTTCAAAACCAAGAAGGTGTTAGTTATTCTTAACATATTCAGAAGCGTGAGGAAAGCCGTTAGCTGCTAGCTTTTCAGCCATATCTTCCTTAACAGCCCTTACGACCTTATGTGTTCCGTCGCAGTTCTTCTCTTCATCTCTGGTGTGACCACATTGGCAAGCGCCCATGACATCTTCCTTTTCTAAGTAAGTTAAGCAGAATCTTAACGACTAGGACTCGAAATCCCCGCCTCGACCAGTGAGCTTCTTCTTGCTCTTTGCTGGTCTCTCGTAGGCAGCAATTAAAGCCCCAACGATGATGGCAAAGACGCCGATAAGAAGAAACTTTTCCATATAGTTACCCGAGAACTGCCCATACAACTAATGCGAAGACTGCAAGGCCAAGACCAACCATTGCAATGGCTGATAGTGATAACAGGCCGCGTGAGTCAGCAATTTTCTTAGATAACTCTGATGGCTTTTCTATTCTCTTAAGATCGACAAGTAGCATTTCAGCTTCACGAATAGTTGCATACTGCGAAATGAGCGCAAGAATTCCGGTCGCTGCGGCAACACCAATAGTTAGGTACTTAGCGGCATCTGTTGCAGTTTCGAATTTTCCGTAGGCTGCAAGTACGAAAACGCCTACCAACATCAGAGTTGGAGCGATTTGAGCATTGATAACCTGTGAGCGCTTTGTGTTCCAGAGCTCTAATAAACCTTTTTCGTCCATGGTCTCTCCCCCGTTCGAGTTGCCTTTGCAACTAGGAGAAGCGTAAGCCTGAACTTTGAACTTCGCACGGTCAAAATAGAAACAGTAGGAAAATTGAGCGTAAATTCTGGGCGTGCCCTGAGAGGACATATTTTTCTTGCTGTTCTGCAGCTAATTTCAAGTTGCTGACCATTTTGCCTAAACATAGGGTTTGCCTGATAGCTCACCCAACCGAAGGAGATAGGTATGAAGGTTTTGCGTAGCGGAGCACTTGTAGCTGTGGCTTTGATTGCCGCACTTACATTGTCAGCTTGTTCAAGCGATTCAGAAGAAACCATGGACACTGCTGCCGAAGAAACAACTGTCGGCACCATTGTTGATGTTGCAGTTGGAGCAGGAAACTTTAAAACCCTAGTTGCGGCGGTTACAGCAGCAGACTTAGTAGAAACTCTTAGCGGTACAGGTCCATTTACAGTATTTGCACCAACAGATGAAGCATTCGCAGCTCTTCCAGCTGGAGTACTAGATGCACTTCTATTGCCAGAGAACAAAGAGATACTTGTAAAGATTCTCACCTACCACGTTGTTTCCGGCAAGGTAATGGCAGCTGATGTAACTGATGGCGATGTTGCAACCGTTGAAGGTTCAACAATTAAGCTTTCAACAATGGGTGGCGTAACAGTTAATGGTGCAAAAGTTGTTGCCGCAGATGTTTCAGCTTCAAACGGTGTGATCCATGCAATCGATGCAGTGATCTTGCCACCAGGAGTAGATGTAGCAGCACTAATTAAGTAATTAATTATTGACTTATTACTTACTTTTTAAGTAGAAGTCGCCTCAGATATTGGGGCGGCTTTTTACTTGCCACTTCTAGTACTGCGCCATCCACCCGTTGACCAGAGCGCCCAGAGTACGAGCAGTGGCTGAAAGAGCAATCTAATTGCACGCGCGCGATCACTATCTAAACCGAATGCATCGATGCCGTTGAGGTATTGCGAGATGTTTCCCGGAAAGATTGCAATAAAGAAGAGTGCGGTGGCAATACCAACTTCTTTTCGATAGCTCAGTGATGCAAGAGATATGCCAAGAAGTATTTCAACTACGCCAGATGCCAGAACCACAAAGTCAGCAGATAGCGGCACCCAGTTAGGTACTTGGGCTTGGAACTCAAGCCGGCTAGTTGTTAAGTGAGTGATACCGGCGTAGATCAGAGCTGCGCCGAGTAGGACTTGGGTTGCTTTGCGGATTAGTTCCATGGGCTGCCTTTGATTGATCGCTACTTCGTAACGAATATATAGAAACTTTACTCTGCGTAACTAGGAAATTGGATATTATTAAGTCTCCTTAGTCAGCAGGTTGCAGCTCGTACGTGAGTTACACAATATAGCCCCGTTGTTAATAGCAGCTGGGTTTTTGCTTTTCTACTTTTTTTGAAGTGGCTCTAGGTGTTCTATTTCGTGATTGAAAGATTTATCTGTTGACCATCATGTAATTGTTGATCAGGCAGACCATTTAAAACATGCACTTTTGCTTCACCGACTACTACCCAATGGGTATCGCCCGAACGCTTAACAATTGCGGTTAGTTCATCAACGCCAATTAAAATTGAATCATCGGGCACA
>JAPLAW010000049.1 GCA_026393075.1 Actinomycetota bacterium
AGAATTACTATTACCAAGATGGCTGTCATAACTAACTCAAGTGCAAACCCTGTTAGGTAGGTGGCTTGCGGCGACATCGCAGGAATTCCATTTTTAACTTGGGCAGCCACCTTCTGGGTATAAATCGCTTGAAGAGTTAAGGCACCAAAAGCGCCGCCAACTAATTGCCAACCAACATAGGCTGCAAACGTTTTTAAGGAAATCTTCTTTAGTATTAAAAATGCTAGCGAAACTGCTGGATTTAAATGCACGTCTGAGAAGTGTCCGAGAACCAAAATCATGATCATTACCGCGATAGCTGGTGATGCTGCTATTCCAATGAAAGTGACATCTTGCGAGATGATTACGCCAGTTGCAGCAATAACCAAAAGATAAGTTCCGAAGAATTCGACTGCTAATTTCTTCAGCATCAGGGTTTCTCGCTCTCATTACGGCGGGTATTAGCGATATTTCGTTAAGATCTGAACTCTATCTGAAACGCTAGCTCAAGACTCTAACTGAAAACAAGACTTATGATGAATTTCCAGCGCAATGTAATGGCGTTCATTCGCCGTTCATTTAGCGCTGCCGTAAATTCCTTAGCTGTGCCCAGAGCAATTGCGCTAGCAGTCATCATTGCAATGGCTGGCCAATTGGTGCCAAGTGCAAATGCCGAGCCCGCTCCACGCAAGATATTAAGCGGCTGGATTCCTTATTACGGAATGAGTACCTCGCTACCAACTGCCGTAGCAAATGCCGATTTGATCAATGAAGTTATGCCGTTTTGGTACACCGTGAAATTAAATACTAAAACTAAAGCTCCATATATTTTAGATCTCTATACCCCAGGAAATCCAAGTGTTGCCATAGATATTCCGCTTGCAACAATGCGCAGTGCTGGATTCAAAATCATTCCCACCATTACCGATGGCACCGATAAGTTAGTACTTGCAAAGCTGCTAGCTAAAAGTAGCGATCGAGCGAGCGTTATAAAGCCAATTGTAGATTTAGTAATGAACAAGAACTTCGATGGTATTGATTTAGATTTTGAAGGATTTGCTTTTGTTGATGGCACCGAATCTTGGCCAACCACAAAACCAAATTGGGTGTTATTTGTAAAAGAGTTAAGTGCCGCGCTGCATGCGAATGGCAAGTTGCTTTCAATCACTGCCCCAGTGCATTTTGCTCTTACTGAAAAACAGAAGGGTTACACCGTTTATGCATGGGCAGAAATTGCGCCATTTATAGATCGATTGCGCATCATGACCTATGACTATTCAACTAGTAAGCCAGGGCCAATCGGGCCAATTGCATGGGTCGAGCGCACAGTTCAATACGCAATCTCAGTTATGCCCGCAACGAAGATTTACATAGGTTTAGCTGGCTATGGTCGAGATTGGGTTACTAAAGTCGATGGCATCTGTCCTGATAATGTTGCAAAAGTAGTATCGCCAACTGCTAAAGCAGCAACTTTCATAATGCGCAATGCAGCAACCTTGGCATCAACTTATGGCGTTACTCCTACGTATAACGAGCAATATCAAGAAGCAACTTTTACTTATCAAAAAACTTATAATGGAAATAATGCCGACGGCCAGGCAACTTCTTGCACAGCAACTCGCACCGCCTGGTATCAAAACGCTGCAAGTTATTTAGCTCGTGCGCAATTGGTGGCAAAGTATCGCTTAGGCGGCTTGGCGGAATGGACCATGGGCATGGAAGAACAAAGTGCCACCGATGGAATACGTAGTACAGCGCAAACGATTGCACCTGATGAGGTTCTACTTTCCCTGGCTACTGATCAAACCGCAGCTAAGTACGGCTCGTTCATAAATCTAACTGGCCAAGCAACTCTAAAAGATAAATCAATTCTGCCTGGTCTGCCAGTGTATTTAGAATTCAAGGGATTTGATGAAAGCACTTGGCGCGAAATTGGAAAACCCATTACGACCGACACCGGCTCATTTGCATCTTCAATTTACTTAGCTAAGTCCGGAAAATTGCGCGTCACAAGTGAGGGAAGCTGGCAACGTGGCGCTGGCTTAAGTTCTGAAACATCAGTAACCGTTAACCCACGACTTAACATCACTGCCCCAACTTCGGCAAAAGCTGGCATCACATTTAAAGTGATTGTTTCCGCAGCGCCAACAACCACGGGCACACAAGTGGCTCTGCGGCGCTTTGATGGCAAGGTTTGGAACACTGTTAGTTTGGTGCCGTTATTAGCAACGGGTACTGAGTTAAGCCAAATTGAATTGGTTCGTGGCGTGTATAGCTATCGAGTATTGGTATTTGATAACGCTGAATCGGCAGAATCAACCTCTGCGCCATTTATAGTGGTAGTCAGATAGTGGCAGTCAGATAGCCCAATGCATACGATCATGTTACAAGATGAAATGATCAGCCCATGGGCAAATTAAAACCGCAGCCAACCGTTTCCGAGGAAACTGCTGCTGAGATCAGTGCAATTTTTAGCTCTGATCGCCCGTGGATAGTTGTAGTTTGGGATGATCCAATTAATTTAATGACCTATGTGACTTATGTATTCATGACGGTCTTTGGTTTTTCCAAAGAGAAAGCAACTGAATTAATGCTGCAAGTTCATAATGAAGGTAAATCAATTGTTGCCAAAGGTGCGCGTGAAGAAATGGAACGTTATGTCCAGCGCCTTCATGAATATGGGCTTTGGGCAACACTTGCTCGCGAGGATCAAATTTAATGACACCTACCGAAGGTTTCCTAAGGCACGGTAACGATACCTACATCGCCAACTTTGCTGAAACCGAACGCGAGGTGCTGGTTAATTTAGTGCAACAAATTATTGAGATATTGGCCGAGCGACATGATCATGCAAACGAAGATCCACTGGCTGCAATGGTGGGAATCACAACTCATGATTCACCGCCCGATGATGAAGTCTTATTGCGCTTATTGCCAAACGCTTATCAAGACGGGGTAGATGCTGCTGAATTTCGACGCTATACCGAAAGCACGCTGCGCGATAAGAAGCGTGCTCATGCCATGTCGATTCGAATGCTTCTGCTAAGTGCAACCGATGGCGATGTGGTTCTTGATTTTGAGAATGCTCAAGCTTGGTTAGGCGGGCTAAATGACGTGCGCTTGGCACTTGGCGTGCGACTTAATGTTGATCAAAACTCGCACGAAGATCTCGAATTACTAGCACCAGATGACCCAATGCGCGCTGTTTATGCGGTTTACACCTGGCTGGGTTGGTTACAAGAGACTTTAGTTGAAGCGCTTATGGACGAAGCGAGCTCTTAAAAGAACGAAGATCAAATTTCGCTGTAGTTGCCATATGCGGAACTGTAAGTGCCCAAATAATTACCAAAATTATCCAGAGGAAATCACTGGAAACATCTGTGGTACCCCTGGCAACAAAGAAAATTCCCAGAATAAATATTCCTAGTATTGCGTAAAGACCAGGTATCAAACCAAATCAACTGCTAACTCATAATTCTTAGTAGTAACTAAAAGTAAAATAGAAAATACCGCAATGGCAAGAGTTGAATTTCTTAGAAACTCGGTAAAAGTACCAGCCCAATTGATTAGCGCCGGGTTAAGTTCTTGCAACACATCAAGGGTTCGTTTATCGGTAAGTGGTAGAACAACTGGCAAGAAACCTGCCGGAATCGCATAACTAGCTAGAATAAGTTTCGAGTAACCATTCTTACTGGCTGCGGCTCGGCTTTCATTGGCAAATGCCGAATCACCAAACCCAAAATGCAACGCACTCATAAGTACTACAAGTTGAAAGCCAACTAAATTCCATTGCGCGATAGCTAGCGCAGCAATGATGGCGATTAAGGTGTAGATGGTTACAAATGCGATAAATCTTTTGGTCGAATCTCGGGGGATAGTAATCAAATGATCGATTGCCCCATGGGGAATGCCTATCGCTAATGCGATCACGGCTAAAACGACCTGTGCTTTCATCGTGATCTCAAGGTTAGTGACCTGCAGTCCTGCAAAAAGCAACATAGCTGCTGCCGCAGTAACTCTGGAAAAGAGGGCAGACCCTTGATAAACCTGAGAAAGAGTCTGGTTCATGGCTATAGATTAGGATCAAATTGATTGGATTGCGAGAGGATTAGGCGTGGAGAATCTGAACTACGCATACGTCTTGTTCTTTGTCACAATCTGCGCCATTGGCGTTAATTTTGGTTTTAAGTTGCAGATTTCTAAGAAGTTGAAGTTATTTCTTTTCACTGACTCACTCATTCTCGTCACCTATTTAATCTGGGATTTTTGGGCAGTTAGTAAAGGTAGTTGGTTCTTTGATTCCAATCAGATTTTAGGAATCATGCTCTTAGGCAAGCTGCCAATTGAGGAAGTTTTATTCTTCATTATCGTGCCACTGATGTCCGTGCTCACTTACTTAGCACTAGTTAAATTAACTGGTTGGTCAAAGTTAACTGACGAGGGTAAAGAGGAGTAGCGTGATTTACTCTGACATTGCACTAAGTTCTGTATTTGTAGCAGTAGTGCTCGATCTATTTCTACTCAAATCCAGAATGATGACCAGAGGAATATTCTGGCTAACTTATTTTTTAATTCTGCCTTTCCAATTACTTACTAATTGGTGGCTCACATCGAATGAAATAGTTATGTATGCCGATTCTGAGATTATTGGTCAGCGTCTAGCAGGAGCTCCAATTGAAGATCTTCTGTTTGGCTTTTCCCTGATTTTGTTAACGATATCAGCGTGGGAATTTTTTAAGGATCGCTCAATCGGAAAATGAAGCTAATTTACAAAAGCATAAATTAAAGCGATTAAACCCAAAACACCCCAGAAATACATAGCTACTTTAGATTCCAACTTAGCAGCGAGAGTTTTGTTGAAAGTTATTGCAATCAGTACTAGCCCAGGAACAACGACAAAAGCGCTGTTTGTAATCACGTCTGACTCGCCTCGCTGGTAGCTCCAGTTGATACAACCAGTTGCTATTAGGGCGTAGGCCCACATTCGGTAGTTATTAATAATTTTAGGTAATCCTCTCAACCGGTAAGTAATTTAATTCTAATCTGTCTTTCAAGAACCTGATCAAAGTATAAAAAAAGAGGGAAGGCGGTTTCCCGCCTTCCCTCCTGCAAGATTAAACTTGCAATTTATAACTTAGTGATCTTCCTTCATGCCTTCTGCAGCTGACTTCATGCGAGCGATCTTGTAAATTGTTAGACCGAATACGCACTTAGCTAGAACGTCAGCGACTGTGTAACCAACCTGTACGCCAACGAATTTTTCTGCTGAAGCCATTCCTTGACCCATACCAAGGATGTATGAGATTGGGTAAACGCCCCATGTCGCAATTAGAAGTAGGCGCAAGCGACCAACGGTTGCTGCAACACCTTCTGGTTGACGATCAAGTGACTTACCAAGCTCTACGAATAGTACGTAAAGGATGTATAGGAATGGAAGTGTTGATAGAACACCGTAAAGAATCTGTGTGTTCTGGTCGTTTGAGATTTCACCTGGGTAACCAAGTGCGATCATCGCAGCTGAAGCTGGAACCAAACGA
>JAPLAW010000037.1 GCA_026393075.1 Actinomycetota bacterium
CGGGAAACTCATGGTTGGGGCGTGGAATCCATAATCCATTAAACGCTTGGCGATGTCATCGACAGTAACGCCACTGATCTTGGTGATCTCGCGCAAATCAAGAATGCACTCGTGAGCCACCAAGCCATTAGCTCCGGTGTAGAGAACTGGGAAATCGTTCTGCAATTTACGTGCAATGTAGTTGGCCGAAAGAATCGCGACCTGGGTTGCATGAGTAAGACCCACGCCACCCATCAAGCGAATATAAGCCCAACTAATTGGCAAGATGCTGGCAGAACCAAACGGAGCTGCTGAAATCGGGCCAGGGCCAGTTGCAGGTCCAGCTAACACGTCCATTGGATGGTTTGGCAAGAAAGGTGCCAAGTGGGCACGAGTAATTACCGGGCCAACGCCCGGACCGCCGCCGCCGTGGGGAATACAAAATGTCTTATGCAAGTTCAAGTGCGATACATCTGCCCCGAATTTTCCCGGTTGGGCTAATCCAACCAAAGCATTTAAATTCGCACCGTCAACATAAACCTGCCCACCGGCATCATGAATCAGTGCGCAGATACGTGAGATTTCTACTTCAAATACTCCGTGGGTCGATGGATAAGTAACCATCAACGCAGCCACTTCCCCACTGTGCGCTGCGATCTTGGCTTCAAGATCTTCGATACTTACATTTCCCTCGGCATCACATTCAATTACAACAACTTTCATGCCCGCCATAACCGCGCTCGCTGCGTTTGTGCCATGTGCACTCGATGGAATCAAACAAATCTTGCGCGCTTGGTCGCCTCGTGAATCGTGATAATTACGAATTGCTAATAGGCCAGCGAACTCCCCCTGGCTACCAGCATTTGGCTGCAATGAAACCGCGTCATAGCCGGTAATTGCAATTAACCAATCGCTTAATTCTTTGATTAACTGACGTGAACCGGCACTTTGTTCGGCTGGTGCAAATGGGTGCAGGCTGGAGAATTCTGGCCAAGTAACAGCTTCCATCTCGGTAGCTGCATTTAATTTCATCGTGCATGAACCCAGCGGAATCATGGTGCGATCTAGCGCTAAATCACGGTCTGCCAAGGTGCGCAAATAACGCATCATGGAAGTTTCAGAGCGATTAGTTGAAAAGATCGGGTGCGTTAGATACGAACTCTTTCGAGTGCTACTGATTGCAACTTCACGACCCGGGGTCGAGATGCTGACGCCAAAGATCTGACCGATTCGCACAAGGTGCTCAGCAGTAATTGTTTCGTCAAATGAAATGCCGACCACATTCGCTGATACTTCACGCAAATTGATTCGTAGCGCTCTAGCAGTTCGGTGGATTAACGCAGCGTCTTTTACTTCGATCAAAACTGTGTCAAAGAAATTCTTGGTCAGGACCTTATGATCAGTTGACTGCAGCGCCTTAACGAGAGAATCGGCCTGGGCGTGGATTCGGTTAGCGATAACTTTTAAACCGTCAGCGCCATGCCACATCGCATAGAACGCACTCATTACTGCCAAGAGGACTTGAGCTGTACAGATATTGCTCGTTGCTTTATCGCGACGGATATGTTGTTCGCGAGTTTGCAAAGCTAACCGGAAGGCTGGATTTCCATGTACATCAAGGCTTTGTCCAATTAGTCGGCCCGGCATTGAACGTTCTAGGTGCGCCGAGCCAACTGCAATATCTGCGCCCCACTCCCCTGGTGGTTTTAGCAGTGTTAGGGCAAGTAAATCTGTTGCTGCAATAAGCAAAGCGTTACGTTCGTGCGACCACGCAGCAATTGATGAATAATCCAAAATTTCACCATTGGTATTTGGATACTGGACAAGTACGCCAAATATTTCTTGATTAGAAATAGTCGTTAATGCTTCGCTCGGATCAAACTCCACGATTTCAATTGCAAGCGGCTTAGCGCGAGTAGCAACAACGGCCTTTGTTTGCGGATGCAAAAATTTATCGATTAAGAAGACGGCCGAATCTGCTCCGTTAAATACTCGACGGGCAAGAGTCATGGCTTCAGCCGCAGCAGTTGCCTCATCAAGCATCGAGGCATTGGCAATCGGTAGCGAAGTTAAATCACAGACCGCTGTTTGAAATGCAAACAGAGCTTCTAGGCGACCTTGCGAAATTTCTGGTTGGTAAGGCGTATATGCGGTGTACCAAGCTGGATTCTCCAAAACATTCCGCAAAATAACCGCTGGTGTAATTGTTCCGTAATACCCAGTTCCGATAAATGAATCAAATACTTGATTCTGGTTTGCTAGTTTGCGTAACTCTGCAACTGTCTCAACTTCAGAGAGGGCAGGTGGCAATACATCTTTTAAGTGATGACCCATTGCAATATTTTCAGGAACAACTGACTTGATGAATGAATCTAAATCCGCAAACCCGAGTTCATGCAACATGGTTGCCTCTTGTTCCGCTGAGGGTCCAATGTGGCGTGACTCAAAATTCTCGTGCGTGCTCATGCAATCTCACCCTAGATCTCGAAAGAACTACTGATCAGCGATCAGTAAGGTGAGCAGGATACGGGCGTTTACGCGCCTTTGCGCGCCCGACGTTGCGATAGCTCATCGTTATTTTCGCCACCAACTACTTGACCATTAACCTCACCTTGAAGGTTTGAAAGTGAGCCTTCAACCTCGTGCCAAACTTTTCCTACTGCGATTCCGAAGACTCCCTGGCCGCCTTGCACCAAGTCATACATTTCATCAGCGCTGGCACACTCATAGATCGAAGCCCCATCTGACATCAAGGTGATGCGTTCTAATTCTGTAACACCGCGACCACGCAAGTGATCTACTGCGGTGCGAATATTTTGTAGTGATACACCGGCATCTAATAAACGCTTAACAATTTTTAAAACCAAAATGTCGCGAAAGCCATATAGGCGTTGAGTTCCGGATCCCCCGGCGCTACGAATGCTTGGTTCTACTAAAGCTGTACGCGCCCAATAATCGAGTTGGCGGTAAGTAATTCCAGCTGCAGCGCATGCAGTAGCGCCGCGGTAGCCAATTTCGAAGTCAGTCTGACTCATGAAGGGGAACTCATTTCGATTAATTATTAGTGGGGTCTAATGACTAAAGAGTAGGAGTCGAATTACACCGTTGCAATGACCGACACGGTCGAAACCTCTACTTTAGGTTTAGAGTTTTACGCTCAATTATCCTTTGAAATCCTCTGGGTTGATGCCCTCTAGGAATTCACGAAAAGCCTCTAACTCGACAATCTGATCGCCTGACTCGCCCTCATCAACTACAGCACCTTCTGGAATTTCGATCCCGGCCGAATCTAGCAAGTCAGCCGAAGCCAAGATATTGCTTTGAGTTCGAAGAGCAAGGGCTACGGCATCAGATGGCCGGGCTGATAACTGAACCAAGTTGGCCGATGAATCACGCATCTGCAAAGTTGAATAAAAGACACCATCGCGAAGTTCGTTGATATGAACTGCGACCAA
Source organism: Actinomycetota bacterium (assembly GCA_026393075.1). Taxonomy (GTDB): domain Bacteria; phylum Actinomycetota; class Actinomycetes; order Nanopelagicales; family Nanopelagicaceae; genus Planktophila. The sequence continues at coordinate 3,435 of JAPLAW010000037.1, forward strand.
ACTGGCATCAAACTTTTCAAAGAGCTGAGCCATTAAGTCATGAGTCAACGGACGAGGTGGTTCGAGACCTTGTTGAGCGAATGCAATCGCAGTGGCCTCTACTGCCCCAACCCAAATTGGCAGGAATCGAGTTCCGTCAATTTCGCGCAGCAAAATTATTGGTTGATTAGATGGCATCTCGACGCGCACGCCAACGACTTCCATCGGAATCATTTCAGAAGACATTTTTTAGCGGAAGCGATGTAGACCGCTACGCACCAACGAGGCATGTAGGCGAATTGAAAGAGCTGCAATTTCCTTGGTGACCTCTTCGGCGCGAGCTTTTGACTCGGTGCTCTTCTGGCGCACAAGTGGCGTAATGACTTGTTCAATCAGGCCAATCTCACGGTCGGCAGCTGACTTAAATGAACGCATGTGGCGTGGTTCGATTCCGAAAGCTGACATCTCTGAAACAGCCTGGGCAATAGCAAGCGCGTCGGCATCGTAATGACGGCCACGAACCGTAATTAAGCCAAAGGACTCAAGCTCGGTTAGTTGATCGTCATTGATGCCAGATGATTTCAAAAGTTCTTCGCGGCTAAGGCGAAGGTCATTGGTATCGCCAAAGGAAGAAGGTGCGAATTCGCCATCGACGGTTGCTAGCCCTAATTGCGGACGAGGCGCTGCGGCTCCCCCATTAGCTGAAGGTTGTAGACCACGATCAATCGCATCAAGGTTCTCCTTGATAACACGAAGTGGCAAATATTGATCACGTTGTGCAAGCAGCACATATCGCAAACGATCAAGATCAGTTGAGGTGAACTTGCGATAACCAGAAGGGGTTCGCTGCGGATCAATTAAACCTTCAGATTCTAGGAAACGAATCTTCGAGATCGTAATATCCGCAAAATCACCGCGAAGTTTATTTAGAACTTCACCGATGCTGAGGTATGCCCGTGCTGGAACGCTCATCTTATGATCTCCGTTTTTTCTTACTTGTTATCTGACTGGGAATTACTTGCATTACTTTTATTGCTAATAAAAACTAAATGAAACTTTCCGATTTGAATCTCATCGCCCGATTTCAAAACGGAAGTTGCTGTCCGTTCATTATTTAGATAAGAACCGTTGAGGCTGCCGGAATCAGTGAAGGTAAAGTCTTGATCAAAGGTTATTGCTGCGTGCTTCCGCGAAACAGTTACATCATCGAGGAAAATCCCAGAATCCGAAGCGCGGCCGATTGTTGACCCAGATTTATTAACCATGAAACGGTTGCCACGACCGGCCCCCTTTAAAACCAATAACAATGCAGTTGGTTCAGTTGCTGCTAATACTTGAGCCACAACACCTTGATTATCGGCATCAAGTGACTGAATCAAAATATCAAGATTTACTTGCCCATCAACTACTGGCCGAACTCCTAGAGAGATAGTGGTGGTGACTTCGCGCTCTACTTCAGCTGCAGTCATGACCACTCCCCCAATTCCAAGTGATGAAAGTTTAAATTTCAACTTCATCCTTAACTGAAGGCTTACCCTATTTAGAGTCGAGGGTTAGGTCAAGCGGTGATTTGTCCGTATTCATCTGGGGTTAGCAGATCGGTAGCAGCTTCGGTCAGTTCGATTTCCACTAGCCAGCCTGTGTTGTATGGATCGGAGTTGATAAATTCTGGCGAATTAGATAATGAATCATTGATCGCAATCACTTTTCCAGTAACTGGCGCAAAAATTTCAGAGACGCTTTTAGTCGATTCAACTTCGCCGCAAACCTTGCCGCTAACAATTGCATCGCCAACTTTAGGTAATTGCACGTAAACAATGTCGCCAAGTGCGCCTTGCGCGAAGTCAGTGATGCCCATTGAAACAGTGCCAGCAGTTGCCAAATCGCGTACCCATTCGTGCTCTTTGGTGTATTTCAAATCTGCTGGAATGTTCGACATTTGACGCCTTTTCTCTAAGTTGTGTATCAGTTCAATCGAAAAGAATTATGGGCGAACCTTAGTACGAGATATCGCATTTATGAAGTATGAAAAACCGGTCAACAAATAAAGCGCCGTGCCCCAGATTGCAAAAGCCCAACCTAATACGAAGGCCACAGTACCCAGCCACCAATCCGAAAGTGCCAGAAGTAAGAACGGGAAGGCATATAAGAGATTGAAGGTGGCAGCCTTGCCTAAGAAAGTAACTTCAATCAGTGGCCGCTTGGTGACACTAAGCCAGATGGAAAGCAGTCCCAAAATCAGATCGCGGCCCAATAACGTTGCGATCAGCCAGAGCGGAATCGCATCGCGCAAATACAGTGCGATCAATACTGCCAAGATATATAAGCGATCGATCGTCGGGTCGGCGATCTCGCCAAAACGAGAAGTCTGACCCCACGCTCTCGCTAGTTTGCCATCAAAATAATCTGTCGCTCCCCCGACTGCCAATACGGCAATCGCCCAACCATCAGCTTCGAGATTTAACGCTAGATGAAGAAAGAGTGGGATTCCGAGAAACCTCAGAAAAGTTAAGGCGTTAGGAATCGTCAGCATTACTCTTTGTCACGTTCCTTGACTCGGATCGCCACCATCACCGGTGTGCCCGGGAAGCCAAACTCTTCGCGTAAGCGGCGCTCGATGAACCGTCGATAGGAAGCCTCGATCCAGCCACTTGAGAAGATCACAAACTTCGGTGGCGCTATTCCAGCTTGAGTCGCGTAGTAAATTTTTGGTTGTTTTCCGCCACGAACCGGTGGTGGTGTCGCACCAATTAGGGCGCCCAAGAATGAGTTCAACTTGGCCGTCGGAACACGTTGTTCCCAGCCACCAAGTGCGGTGCGCAAAGCTGGCGCTAAACGGTCGCGGTGCCAGCCAGTCTTAGCCGCAACATTTACTCGCTGTGCCCACTCAACTTGATCAAGGTGACGATCAATTTCTTTATCTAATTGATCGCGACGATCTTCATCGACGAGATCCCACTTGTTCATCACGATGACCATTGCCTTACCGGCTTCTTCAACCATGGTGATGATTCTTAGATCTTGTTCAGAAATTGGATTGGATGCATCGAGAACGACGGCTGCAACTTCGCAACGCTCTAGCGCTGTTTGGGTACGAAGCGTTGCGTAATAATCTGTACCACTTGCTTGATTAGCGCGTTTACGTAAACCGGCAGTATCAATGAAACGCCAAACTTGATCGCCAATTTCAATTAACTCATCAACTGGGTCGCGAGTTGTTCCGGCAACATCATCAACAATTGAGCGAGTCTCGCCAGCTAGTGCATTTAACAAACTTGATTTTCCAACATTTGGACGACCAATTAGCGCTACGCGACGATAACCGTCTTGCACTTGTGCGCGACCAACTTCTGGAAGCTCAGCAACAATATGATCAAGTAAGTCACCACTACCGCGACCGTGTAATGCTGAAACGAAATATGGCTCGCCTAAACCAAGGTTCCAAAGGGCGTATGCATCTGATTCTGCGCCTTCATCATCGACCTTATTAGCAATTAAAATTGTTGGTTTTTTAGCTTTGCGAAGTTCACTGACCAAGATGTCATCCTCATCGAGTGCACCAACTTGGGCATCAACGACGAAGGCAAGCACATCTGCTTCACGCATTGCTTGTTCAGCACCTGCGCTAACCTGAATTGAAATTCCATCTGGCTTTGCTTCCCAGCCACCGGTATCCATAACAATGAAACGACGACCGCCCCATTCGCATTCGTATTGAACACGATCGCGGGTTACGCCAGGAGTATCTTCAACGATTGCTTCGCGTCGACCGATGAAGCGGTTGATCAGCGTGGATTTTCCAACGTTTGGTCGGCCCAAGATCGCCACAACTGGCAAACCAAGCAATTCACGCTGCTTTAGTAACTCCCAAATTCGGTCAACGGTTTCTTCTAAACTCAAATGTGTTGAATCAATAGTCAAAGCGTCGGGTGCTAAAGCCAGTGGTGAAACTTCGCGGGTTGAATCTAATTCATCGCGACTACTCAATGATTGCGCGACATTATCGATTCCCTGAACTGAATTCTCCTCAGCATCACGACGAGCTGCACGAGCCGTTAAATCAGCAGTCAGATATATCTTCAATGCCGCATCCGGTGCTACAACTGTTGCGATGTCGCGACCTTCAACGACAATGCCGCGCTTTGAATCAGAAATAATTTTGCGCTGTAACTTCAAAAGTTCGGCGCGAAGTTCTGGCATAGCGGCGAACTTCGAAACGTTCTCTGTAATTTCAACAGTGCGAATCGCATCGGTAATCTCAGTGTCGCCAGCAAATAAACGTGGCTCCAGCGGATCAACCACAAATCGCAACGGTGAAGATTTGAGTACTTTCAGAACTGAGCTGGCATCAGATAAGTCATTTTGTAACGCAAGCCAAGTAAGGCCACGATAAAGCGCGCCAGTATCTAGGTAATCCCAGGTGGATCGCATTGCCACCGATTTTGAGGTGCTCGATTTACCCGAACCACTAGGGCCATCTATTGCTACAACTATGCCCATAATGACCCTTATTCTACGTGGCTTACAGCGTGAGGCTTTACCTAAATCTCAACATCTTAAAATTCATTAGCTAACCATTAACTAACAGAGTGAACGTTCCAGCCATCTTTCGTTAAGAACTCACTTAATCGCCCAATATCTTCTGGCGCAATTGCTAGCGTAATTACTGCAGTTAGTTGACCTGGTGAATGTTCCAGTGCGAGGTCTTCAATATTCACATCGGCTTTTGCGCAAGCGTTGAAAAGCGAACCAAGTTGACCGGGTCTGTCATCAATGACAATCGGCAGATAGCTATATTCGCGAGATTTACCACCATGCTTGCCAGGAATTGCACTCTTTCCGGCACGACCGGCGGCGACTAGCGACTCCCATTTAGCAGGGCCACTGGCAGCTGAAATTAGGGCCGAAAGATCACTTTGTAGACTTATCAATAATGGCAATAGCGCAGCCTCATTGGCAGCCAAAATCTCTCCCCAAAGTTTTGGATCCGAGCCAGCAATTCGAACTGTGTCCCTTAACCCACCCCCGGCTAGGGCAAGCGCCTCGGGACTTGAGCTAGAAAGCTGCGCAGCAAGCAAAGAGCTGATCGTTTGCGGTAGATGTGAAATCAAAGCCACCCGTTGATCGTGATCTTCTGCGCTCATCTCGACAACCTGAGCCCCACATGCGGCGATAACTTCAAGCACCATCGCCTTGGCTTCAACGGAAGTTTCCGCGGTCGGAGTGATAATCCAGGCTCGATCTAAGAATAGATCAGCTCGGGCAGATACCGCCCCACTAATCTCACGTCCTGCCATCGGATGGGTGGCACAGAACCTCGACAAAAGGCCATCTATAGTCGTAACCTCAAGTACAGGTTTTGTCTTTACGCTACCAATATCCATAAGTATCGCTTGAGGGTTGAGAGTTGATTCACGCTCAATACTAGATTTGAAGGCCGAAGGCGGTGTCGCAATGATGACCAGGTCTGGAGTTGTATTCTCAGGCGCTTTCACTAGGTCATTAGCCAGCAGCTCCGCGTTTTTATCGACATCGACAAACTGAACTGAAGAACCAGCTGCCTTTAAGGCAAGACCAATTGAGGTGCCAATTAGGCCAGCGCCTACTATTCGAACAGATCTTAATTTCACAATGAGCCCCTTATTGGGCTAAATCTTTGCGAAGAGCCGTGGCACCATGAAGATAAATATGGGCTATTTCGTCCTTACTTTTAGCGCTTTCAACATGCATTAATACTCTGATTATCCGGTCAAGTGCCCCTGGAACATCGATCTCTACGGCACAGATCAAAGGAGTGCCCGCAAACCCGACATCTCGAGCCGCAGCCGCAGGAAAATCAGCAGTTAAATCTGGAGTGGCAGTCATTAAAACTGAGATCACATCATCGACTTCGAGCCCATTAGCTTTGAGCATGGCCGGCAAGAGCTCACGCACGCCGTCGCCTATCACCACGCTTGAATTCACGCTCACCTGAGTGGCGCCTCGAATTGCTCTTAAAACCATGGCTAAGGGTACCTTGAAGTACCCTTTTTTCGTTTTTAATAGAAACGTGTTTAACGTTAAATCTACTTAACAATTAATCTAGATAGATACCGCAGGATCTCAAGCTCTCTCAGGCAGTTGCGCTTACCCAGAATTACATATATCGATATATAGATTTAAAAGAGCGATTCTTGTGCTCAGAAATCAACAAATTATCGACAAATATCTACTCACAATTATTGCTAACGATAAATAGATAAATAGATATTCCTATAATATAGATAAACCGATTTATTACTTTAAATCTAAAGCCTTCTGTATATTTAGTAACTCTTGCTCATTGAGGTCACGCCAGCGTCCCTCAGGGGTGTCGCCCAATGAGATTGGTCCGAAATTAGTGCGGATCAATCGAAGGACCTCTACGCCCACAGCTTCCATCAGGCGGCGAATGATGTGATACCGGCCCTCGTGGATCTTTACTTCGATCCAGTTTGCCGAGAGTTGCTTAAAGCTAAGTACTCGACCCATGCCATCTTCGAGTTCTACACCCTTTAGCAGCACCTTATCTACCCCTGTTTCCAGGCGTCCTTCGAACTCAATTATGTAGGTCTTTTCAAGTCCAAACGATGGGTGAGTTGCTCGGAATGTCAGGTCACCGTCATTGGTTAAAAGGATTAAGCCTTCAGAATCCTTATCCAGACGACCCACATGGAAAAGGCGCTCTTTCCGTAAATCAATGAAGTCGGCCAAAGATGGACGACCTTCTGGGTCATACATCGTAGACAAAACACCTTTTGGCTTATGAAGTACTAAATAAGACTTAGTCAAAGAACGTTCAATTGTCTCACCATCAACTGCTACTTCATGGTTATCTGGGTCTATTTTGGCACCTAGTTCACGAATTGGACGTCCATCGACAGTTACTCGACCATCGGCTATTAGTTCATCGGCGCCACGGCGGCTGGTGATTCCCGCATCGGCAATTATTTTATTAAGGCGCATCTCGGCCATTTGGCTATCTCCTCGACAGTCAGGTTAAGGGCGTAAAGATACCGCCTCTCCCCTGTCTAGGGCTAATTGGCC
>JAPLAW010000054.1 GCA_026393075.1 Actinomycetota bacterium
GGCAAAGAACTTAAAGAACTAACTATTGGCATTATCGGCGGTACTGGCGCCCAAGGCACTGGCCTGGGTTACCGATTAGCCAAAGCCGGCTTTAAAGTTATTTTAGGTTCACGCGATGGCGCAAAAGCAGTCACAACTGCCGCCGAAGTTGGCCACGGAATTACAGGTGCTAGCAATGTTGAATGTGCTGCTAAATCAGATTTAGTGATAGTCGCAGTGCCATGGGATAGTCATAAAGAAACCCTTACTTCGCTAAAAAGTGAGTTAGCGGGCAAAGTGGTTATTGATTGCGTTAACCCAATGGGTTTTGATGCCGGTGGTGCATTTCCATTAGCAGTTGAAGAAGGCAGCGCGTGTGCGCAAGCGCAAGGAGTTTTGAGCGAAAGTTATGTAGTTACCGCTTTTAACCATGTATCTGCAGTTCTACTTTCAGATCAATCACTAGCTGAAATTGATATCGACATCATGGTCGTTGGCGATCACAAACCAGCCACAGATTTAGTGCAGCAGATGGTCGATCAAATTGCTGGAATGCGCGGAATCTATGCGGGCAAGATGCGAAATGCTGGCCAAGTTGAAGCACTGACTGCAAACCTAATTTCCATGAACCGCCGCTATAAAACTCATGCCGGCGTTCGAGTAATTGGCGTTAACTAAGCAGTTATCTCGCCGCTCTTAGCTTGCGGAAAGTAGTTCTGCCCAATGCCAGAAGAACGCTTTGCAATCATTACGGTGCGCTTGTAAGACATAATTTCTTCGCCATCTTGATTTAAGCCACGAGTTTTCATGCTGATGATTCCGACATTTGGGCGTGATGCTGATTCACGCGCATCTGTACAGATTGATTCAGCGTAAAGAGTGTCACCTTCATAAAGCGGATGAGTTAATTTGATATCTGTCCAACCTAAATTCGAGACCGCGTTCTGGCTCATATCAATTACGGAAATACCAAGCACCATCGCAACAGTCAAACCAGAGTTAACGATTACACGACCGGCAGTAATTGGGTTGGACTTAGCAAACTCAACGTTAAAGTGATTTTGATTAGTGTTGCAGGTAAGCAACGTGAACCAAGTGTTATCGGCTTGGCTGATAGTGCGACCGAATGGATGTTGGTAGATATCGCCAACAACATAGTCCTCGAAGAACCGACCTAAGACTGCCTCATGCTTTGTCATCGCTAATCCTTTTTTAATTCAATCAAAATGAACTGTTCCACCATCAGGAACTGCACCTAATATGGTCAAATCATACTAGATGGTTTCACGCCTAGAAAGTTCGCCGACAGTTGCGCTCGACCACAGTAAGGTGAAAACTAGGCTCCATGGCAATCAATCTTGGCGGCGCTCCGTTAAACATAGCTAACGGCATTCGCGAATTCGCAAATGCATCGCCTAATCAAATTGCCATCATTGATGGTGCTAGATCAATTACTTATCGCGAGCTTTTTGAACGCGCTTGTCGGTTAGCAAATGCGTTGCTTGCGGCTAATTTAAAACGTGGAGTTGCTATTGGTGTCTTGATGGGTAACCGATTGGAATATTCCGAAGTTGCTGCCGGGTGCGCGATGGCCGGATTCCCAATCGTGCCAATTAATCCACGCCAGACTGCCGATGAGAATACTTACATCTTTGAACACTCTGAAGCACAAGCACTGATTTACGATGCGGCACTAGCTGCTGTTCTGCCAAGTAAATTGCCAGCAACTATTTGGGCAATCGATGGCACAGACACTCACCCAAACTACGAAGAACTTATTGCTAACTATCCCGCTACCGACCCAGGTGTAGTAGTCGATGAAAATGAACCTTTCTGTATTGCGTACACCTCAGGCACAACTGGAAAACCTAAAGGTGTTTTGATTTCTCACCGCTCGCGCTGCTTAACTTTCTACGCAACTGCAATTGAGTGGGGTCTTGGCCCAGGTCGTCGCACTGTCGCTGTGGCACCGATGTATCACGGCGCTGGTTTTGCATTTGGTTACGGCGCAGTTTTCACCGGTGGCACTTTAGTAATGCAACGCAAATTTGACCCAGAAGAAACTCTGGACATGATTGGCCAGCATAAGTTACAGACAATCTTCTTAGTTCCAACTCATGCCCAGATGATGCGCGCACTTGGCGATGACGTGGTTGCATCGAAAGATATTTCAACCTTAGAGACTATTTACTTCAATGCTGCTGCACTTCCAGTTCCGCTTAAGGAATGGGTGGTAAAGCTTTTCCCAAACGTCGATGTGCACGAGCTTTATGGCTCAACCGAAGCCGGCATCGTTACTAACTTGCGTCCAGTCGACGCTCTACGTAAAGCAGGTTCAGTGGGTCATGCCTGGTTTATGACGGAAGTTATTGTTTTGAATGACGATGGCACTCCGACCCCAGTTGGCGAACCAGGTGAGCTTTATTCACGTTCGCCATACCTAATGAATGGCTATTTTAAAGATGACGCCGCGACCGAAGCTTGCACAACTGCTGATGGCTTTTTAACTTGCAACGACATCGTGGTTCGCGATGCCGAAGGCTATATTTCAATTGTCGATCGCAAGAAAGATTTAATCATTTCGGGTGGCACCAATGTTTATCCTCGTGAAATTGAGGAAGTTCTCGCCAAACATTCAGATATCGCTGAGGTCGCAGTAATCGGCATTAAAGATGAAACTTGGGGAGAGCGTGCAATTGCGATTATTGTTTCGCGAAGTGGAACAGAAATAGCTGCTGATGAACTCGATGCTTTCTCTCGCAAATCACTTGCCGGTTACAAGATTCCAGGCGAATTCCATTTCCTTAAAGTGTTGCCAAGAAACGCTTCTGGAAAGGTTTTAAAGACTGAACTTCGCGTTCAGTTCTCGAAATAATTTGTTTAATTCGTAACCGTTTTTCTATTGCTAACTCTGTTACTCATCGCTAATCTCAACTCTGTAACTGGAACTACTTTCCGCACTGTGGAACGTGGTAAAAGTTCACCAAACTATTTCTATCTTCCGAAGGAGATGTAAATGCGTCCACACGTAGAGCTCATTGATCAGGCAGATTATGTCTGGCATGGTGCTGAATTAATTAAGGGCAACGGTCGTGCGAGTGAGCGACGTATGAGTGTTGATGAAGAAGATGGTTCATCATCTCTTCGCGTTGATTTCCATACTGATTGGAATCGCGGTCCCGGTATTCACCATGCAAACACTGAGTACTTCGTACTTGAAGGTGAGATGCGCATTGGTGGTCAAACAATTGGCAACGGTGGATATGTACAAGCTCCTCGTGGCGTTCCAATGGATTCAATTTTCTTTAAAGAAGGAACTCAGATTTTGCATTTCCGCGAATATGGCGATGCTGGTTTTGATGAAGTAGATAGCGTCAATGCACCACGTTGGAAAGATGCGGCTTACGGTGACATCACAATCGAAGATACCGAAGCTCGTCAATGGGATGACGTTCCAAACCCAGGTCCAATGCCAGGTTTGATGATTAAGTATTTAAAGGTAGATCCGATCACTGGCTTCTATACTCGTTTAGTTCATGCCCGCGAAGGTTGGACTGATCACCGTCTTGCGCACCACCCATGTTTCGAAGAGGCATATACAGTGCAAGGAAATATGTCTTACAACTTTGGTGATTTAACTAAGGGCACTTACTTCTTCCGTCCAGCTCGCGTAAAGCATGGACACTTCGTCTCACTCGAAGGTGGAGCTACTTGGTTGCTACGTTCTGATGGTGAACTTTCAAACTGGTATAGCCAGAACGAATTCGTTCGTTGGGGCGCAGATGCCGTTAACTATGGACCTGATGGTGGCCGTATGAAGTGGTCACAATCAAGTCATGACTTGGGCACAGTGCCTACTTGGCGTACCGAGCATGATCTAAAGAACTTGAAGGCATCTGTTGATTATCAACGTTCAATGAATCAACCAGATGTTGATTATGTTCAACACGGAACCGGCCCAGATAAGTCACTCGTTGCACTCGGTTTGGCTGATGAACATGGTCATACACATGATGGCGAGCATGGTCATTCACACGAAGCTTGGCCAGATCCAAAGACACTTGAACATCCAGATGAGCGCACTGATGAAGGTGCACATAACTGGGGTCATGGCCGCAAATGGGAACCAGGCATGCCAAGTCCTAAGCCAATTATTTCATCGCTTCCAGTTCGCTCGCGTTCACGCGGTCGCTGGGATGGCGATGGTATGTAGCTCGTGGGAATAACGCTGCTTGAAGTTTTTCTCTTTATCCATGTAGTTCTATTTGTGTACTGGTTAGGCGCCGATCTTGGCGTCTACTACACATCTCGCTTTGTGGTCGACCGCAAACTCTCAACTGAAACGCGTGCGATTACTGGCAAGATCATGGAGTTTGTAGATTTAAGTCCACGAATTTGTTTAGTGCTCTTTTTGCCCAGTGGCATCTCTTTGATGGCGCTCTATGACAAATCACCAACTTTTGTAATGGATAATAAATATCTGATCATTATTGGTTCCTGGCTAGCTGGCTTGGCTTGGCTTTACTTGGTAATTCGCAATTACCATTCACATGGCGACCCAAAAGCAGCAATTATCAAGAAGACTGATTTAGCTATACGCTATTTAATCGTGGCTTCTATCTTTGCCGGCGCTATCTTCACCTTGGCAGTTGATGAACCATTTGGCGTTACTACTAATCCAAAGTGGCTGGCGATCAAAGTGATGTTCTATGCAACAGCTATTGCTGGTGGCGTTGGAATTCGTAAGGCGCTAGTGCCTTTCGGTCCAGCTTTCGGAAAAGTTTTGGCGGGCACGCAGACCGAAGCTGATAACGATGCACTTTCGCTCTCACTTAAGAAAGCCCTGCCTTGGGTGCACTTAATCTGGTTCTGTGTATTGGCCGCAGCATTCTTAGGAATCGCAAAGCCAGGAGCAGTACTTTAATTAAATAAGAATTAAAAAGCCCCTCACATTGATGTGAGGGGCTTTTTATATATCGATTACCAGATGGCGACGTTGCCGCCAGGTACTCGATGTTCTTCGATGAGCGTAGTTTTAACAAGCTTTTCATGTTCAAATGATTGCCAAGTGCGGGTTCGGTAGTTGTCGTTAACGATATAAATTAGCTCAAGCACCTTTAGGTGTGGCTTATCTTTCCAGGTATACGGAAAAACCAGCATCTGCGAATTTACAACTGTGGTCTGTCCAAGAAAGTTTGCATCATCAAATAAAAGTTCATCAGCAATTACGCGAGCACGGAAATCAATGGTCTCGGGTTCCTGATTAGCGCGCTTATAAACAATGCGCTCATACCAATCTTCGCCAACCAAACGAGTCTCTTGATGTGAATCATATTTTTCGATCAAAGTGCCATCGGTTTTAAAGTGAGAATACGTGCCTTCCCAAACTCCGGTGAGGCCATTTAAGATATCTCGTAGATTGCTCATTGTGGAGTTCCATTCAGCTCGGCTAGCACGTAGGTGGTTTTTAAAACATCCCAACGAATCTTTACTAATTGGCGAGAACCTGGCATTACCCAAACATCTTCAGGTGGCCAACCATAATTATCTAAGTGGTAGCGATACTTCAAAGTATCAAAAGTGCCAGATGGCACAGTGACACTTTCTTCGCCCATGAATTCAATTCCGAACTCCCACTGCCCCATCATTGGCCCAGATGAACCATCTGGTTCAGGCGATGAATGCAAAATGCCACTGAAGTTCTGAATCTTCTCTGCGCTGTTGTGGTTATACATCGCGGTATGGAAACAATCGCAAAGCACTGGGTGCGGGCCAAAGGACTTAACCCCGCCTGGCACCTTAATCTTCTGCGTTACATGGCCATGTTCAGTCATCCAAGAGTGACAGGTGGCATCTTCGCCTTCAAAATTAAACCAGCCACTGCCTCGGTGTTGGCCTTTAACTTCGAGCCGCACATAGGTTTCAACGGGTCTAAATTCATGAGTCATGGTGTGCGTAACATCGCGCAGAATCTCAGTGTCATCCATTTCGCAATGTGCGCGAATAACTCGGTATCCCTCGTCGTGCTTAGTTACGTTAAACCATTCGCGACCACGTTCGCGGCCATCATCGTGAACATAATCAATGCGGCCAGTCCATCCGGTGTGCTTCATGTTTACGCTCTTTCCCATAGCTCGATAAAGGCGCCTTCTGGCGTGTGCGCAGCAACTACGCGCGCATTTCCATGAAGTGGATCATTGGTGGTTACGACTTCTGAAATTATTGCGCCCTTCTTTTCGATGACACGTTTCATCGCACCATCTAAATCTGGGGTCACAAATGACCAACCCATATGCCCAAGCACTTGGCCCGGACGTTGCTTAGCGCGGGTATCTGCGCGCGGTGGAAGATCGTGAACGTGAATCAATTCGATGCGCGCAGTTTTGCTGCCAGCTACGAATGCCAAGCGAACATTTGAACCTTGGGGCAATTCAGCAATTAAATTAACGCCATCTTGCACAAATGAGACGTCATACCAAATGCTCATGCCTAGACCTTCAGGGCCAAAAAAATCTTTCGCAAGTTCAACATCTTTAACGCCGCAAACAACTGAAGTTAATTCAGTGTATGGAAGTTTTGGATTAGCGCCCCAAGTATGTGTTGGGCGCTCATTTGTTGCTTCGACGAAAACTATGTCGGTGCCTTCTGGGCCCCAACAAAATCCTTCAGTAATCTCAATTACTTTGTCGCCAAATGGCACACCGTAAGCCTGTGGCAGAGCTGGCCATTGCCAACCTTTAGGAAATAGTTGTGAATGTGTAGCCATTACATCGCGGGTGTATAGATCTAGCGCGTGATAGCCCCACTCACTAGTGTGCGGATATTTAGGTGGCAACGCAGCTGAATTAGGAGTTTTTACGAACCAAACTTGACCGGTATCAGCACCAGCAGGCGCCATCTGCCACGCTTGAATTTCACCATCGACTTTATAAAGTGCTTTGGCAGTTGCCGCGTTTATTACGCCACTATCAATTACTTCGTAACCTAATTCATCCCGCCAGAAACCCAAATGTATATCTACATCGTGAACTCCGACTAGCGCTGCTGTTACCCCATCGACAAATGGTGCGCTAGTCACGATTAACTCGCAGTACCTAGGTAGGCCTCTGCAACGCGAGGATCATTGATTAAGTCTTTTGACTTGCCTTCAATCTTTACCGCACCACGTTCAAGAATGTAGGCACGTTGCGCTAATTGCAGCGCCAAGCGAGCTTGTTGTTCAACTAACAAAATAGTTAAACCTTGCTCGGCATGTAGCCGCTTTAGATACTTAAACAATTCAAGTACTAGTTGTGGCGCTAAGCCAAGACTTGGTTCATCCAGCATCAAAATCTTTGGGCGAGACATCAGCGCGCGGGCAATTGCGAGCATCTGCGCTTCGCCACCTGAAAGTGTTCCAGCTGCTTGCTTATGACGTTCCTTTAAGCGAGGGAACAAGCCATACATATCTTCAAGCGATTGCGTGGTCTCGGCACGATGCTTACGTCGCACGAAAGTTCCGAGTTGTAGATTTTCCTCAACTGTGTGATCAGGGAAAATCTGACGACCTTCTGGAACATGTCCGATACCAAGTGCTGTGCGCTTATGGCCGGGCACCTTAGTAATTTCGACGCCATCAAAGAAAATCTTGCCGGCGGCTGGGCGCATCAGACCTGAAGTCGCACGGAGCGTTGTGGTCTTTCCGGCGCCGTTGGCACCCAGCAGGGCAACGAATTCGCCAGTTTTAACTTCAATCGAAAGATTATCGAGAGCTTTCGCGCCACCATAAGTGATCGTTAAGCCTTCAATGCGTAAGTCGCTCATGCTAACTCCTTCGAGAAATCAGTATTTCCAAGGTAAGCCTCTAATACTCGCTCATCTTTCTGAACGGCTTGAGGGGTTCCTTCGGCGATAACTTTGCCACTTTGAATTACCGTCACAATGTCAGCTAAGTCCATGAGGAATGCCACGTTATGTTCGATAAGAACTACGCACATTCCGCCAGCTGCAAGGGTGCGAATCAAACTAGTTAACGAATGCATTTCATCTTGAGTTAGACCCGTTGCTGGTTCATCGAGAATCAAAATCTTTGGCTCTGTTGCAACTGCACGAATTACTTCGAGCAGGCGCTTCTGACCATGTGAAATTGAGCCGGCCGCAAGTTCTTCCATGCCCAGCATGCCAGCAAGTGAGAGAAGCGCTTTTGCTTCAGCCACACTTCGTGAATTAGCTTTTAGATAACGAGGCGTGCGGAAGATTGCATCGAAAATACTGTACTTATCTCGTCGATACATTCCGGTTAACACGTTATCTAAAACGCTAACTCGTTCAAACAAGTGAGGAATCTGGAATACGCGGGTTACGCCATCACGGGCGACTTTAAATGGCTTCTTATCAGCTTCAACGCCTAGCAAAGTAACTGAACCCGAAGTTAGCTCGTGATAGCGAGTTAGCGCAGAGATCAAAGTAGATTTACCGGAACCGTTTGGCCCGATAATTCCGTGAACTTCACCGGCCTTAAATTGAACTGAGATGCCGTCAACTGCGTGAACTCCGCCGAAATGCTTAACAACGTCTTTTGCTTCAAGCAGAACTTCGCCTTTAGTTACATTCTTAACCGCGATATCTAAATGGTAGTTATCGGCTTCGCCAGGCATTACTTCTCGTGAACGAGGCGAACCGTAGCGAGATGCTCTATATGTGCCTACAATTCCGCGCGGCAGAATAATCATGGTCAAGAGCAAGATTGATCCCAAAACCAAAGTTCGATATTGACCGGTTCCTCGAATCGTGAAGTCGATTACCGCTACTAAAGCCACACCTAATACCGGCCCTGCCAAAGTTCCAACTCCGCCTAAGAACAAGCCGACGAAGAAGATCAAACCATTATTTAAATCGCCAATGTCCGCGACTGCATAACCGATTTGAATAGAAAGTAGTCCGCCAGCCAAGCCAGCAAGAGCGCCAGATACACTGAATACCTTTACGCGGTGCATATTTGGTGAGATACCAAGGGCTGTTGCAGTCTCTGACGATTCGCGTAGTGCCATTGTGTTACGGCCAAAACCACTAAAGATCAAGTTGCGTTGAACCACATAGGCAAGAATCAAAATTGTGATCATGACGCGGTAGAAACCTTCAGCCGACATCATTCCGCTAGGAATACCTGGGGCGAAAACTCCAAATAGGCCGTTGTATCCACCAGTTAATTCGCCACCATGTCGAACGGCTTCCATGGCAATTAAGTTAACTGCCAAAGTGATCATGCCGAAATAAAGATAGGTAGCTCGTAGCGAAATAAGAATTACCAAGATTGCGAAGATCGCACCTATAACAGCTGATGCAACAAGTGCCAACCAACCATTCCAGCCTTGCTTAACTGCAAGTATGGCTACGGCGTAACCCCCAACCATTTGCATTCCGGTGTGCATCAGGGATAGCAATCCACCGTAACCCATACAGATATTTAGCGAAATTGTTAAAATCGCTGAACAGACAGCTACGGAAACTACTTGCAAATAGAAACTCGGATTATTGCTCGACTTGATTAGGATCGGGAAGAAATAGAGAAGCGCGATTGCTAGAAGAGATCCTGTGATGAGAACTCGGTTCAAACCTTTAAATGTAGAAATCATTTATCTTCCCTCAACTCTCTTGCCGAAGAAGCCATTTGGTTTGAGAATTAAAATTACTGCTAGTACGAAGAAGGTGCTAAATAGTCCCCACGTTCCACCCAGCCAAGATCTAACAACGCTATCTAAAATACCAATCATCAAGCCGCCAACTACTGCGCCTTTCGGGCTGCCGACGCCACCAATAATGGCTGCCGTGAAACCTTGAATTGTGAAGAAGAGACCGGCGGCAGGTGCAACGATGATTACCGGCGATGCCAAGAAGCCAACTAGTGCAATAACTATGGTGCCAGTAATGAAAGCTAATTTAATGACTGGCTTAGTTGGAATTCCAAGAATGGTCGAAGTGTCAGGATTATGCGCGATTGCCCGAATAGAACGTCCCCAAAGAGTGCGCTTTAGGAACTGATCATTTGCAATAAACACAATTATCATCATCAGAATCACGAGTAACTTCTGCACTGATAATTTAGCACCAAAAATCGAGATGTCTTTTTCAATGAGATCGAAATAACTAAAGGTAACGTTTACATATTTAATATTAAATGCGGACTGGAAGATCATTGCAGCAGCGAGGGTGGCAATAATCCAAGCAAATTTGCTGCCCGATAACTGCACCGGCAACATGACCATACGTTCCATAATGAAGCCCATAAGTGCTGCAGCTATCACCAGTACTACTAATGATTGAATCAGTGGCCACTTCCAAACACCAACCAACTGATAACCAAGGGCTGCGCCAAGGATAAAACCTTCGCCTTGCGCAAAGTTCATGATTCGGGTTGGTTGATAAACAATAGTCATACTCAGCGCAATGATCGCGAAAACCGATCCTGCGAAAAGACCATCGATCCAAATTTGAAGGCTCATCACGTTCCATTTCTTGTAAAGATGGAATTTCTAAATTCTATATAACTGTAAATTTAAAAATGAAATATTTATAGTTAAGTGAGAGTGAGCCTTATTTCTAACAGCTCACCCTCACTCTTGTAACTATTTAACTAATCACTTGATTAGCTTTTATTAACCAGCTCGGTAGACCAACTTGCCGCTTACCTTTGCACACACAAGTGGCGATCCGGTAGCAGTCTTTGCGATCCAGCCTGCTTCAGGACAAGCAGCTGCTTGACGTGAGACGCCGTTAACTTCGATGGTGTACCAACCCTTAGCATCCTTACGCCATTCATAAACGTTGATGCCGTCAGCTTGATACAAGTTGTGCTCTGGTCCTGGGTGAATACGAACACCTGATGGTGTCATCTTCGCAGGAATATCTAGCTTCTCCATCGCATCGCGAACCTTAGTTGCATCCAATGAACGCACCTTGTTAGCAGCTACTGCATATGCATATAGGCAGTCAGCAGCAATTGCGGTTCCGTTAGGAGATGTTGCGCCAGACTTAACACCTGTGTTAAAGCCGTTTGCCTTAACTACAGCCTCTGTATGTGCCTTGTAGCCAGGTTGCCATAGTGACTTATCGCGAATTGGCCACTGATAGTTAGGTGCAGCCATAAGTGTTCCAGCAAAGTCATCGCCACCAGTTTCGTGGAATGCGATGTTCTGAGCTCCAGAACCACCCATCAAGATGCCCTTGTACTTAAGTTCCTTAGCAGCCTTAGCTGTGTAAGCACCATAAGCGTTATTTGAAATGTTTACTGCTTCAGCACCCTTATCGATGAACTTCTGCAATTCAGCATTGTGTGAAGTTGCTGTCGATGTGATCTTTTCCCAACCTAAGTAAGTTAGACCGTACTTGGTTGCTTGTGCTGTGTAGTAAGCATCGAAATCTGTTCCAGTTGGGCCAGATTCATAGATCATGCCGAACTTCTTGATGCTCCTCTTTTGAAGAACTGTCATAAGAGCGGTCAAAGTATCTTTGTAGTAATCCTGTGAACGGAATGCATACTTATAATCCGTGAAGTCAAGAGCTGCTACAGCAGGTTGACAGTTCAGTTTCTTAGCTGCTTCGTAATAAGTTGCAGCGCCCTGATAGTAAGAAGAAATTGATGGTCCAGCAACCATATTGATTGATGAATCACCGGCAAGTTCCTTAGCATAATTTGCTGAAGCAACTGGATCTAATCCGCCATCACGAACAACGAGTTCGATCTTTGCGCCACCAATACCACCGGCTGCGTTAATTTGATCTGCAACAACTTGTAGTGAGTTGCGCTGTGAAATACCAAGAACTGCGAAAATGCCAGTCATTGGCGCAACTAAACCAATTTTAATCTTATCTGCTTTTGAATCCCAAACTTTCTTTGGGACAAGACCTGGATTATCTGCAGCAGTTGCTGTAACAGCTGTGCCAAATAATGCAGTTGCTGCTACTGCAGCAATGATTACTTTCTTTTTAAACACATTTCCTCCATCACTAACTGTGGATGTGTATCGCTCACCGAAACACCGTTCCATTACAGTAAGCATTCGTACCTACAAGGTCAAGGGTTTAGCGACTAAAACGCGATAAAAATGCGCAATACATAAGCGTTATGAATTCGTAATCATGTTCCGCTAGTTGGAACTATTTAGAAAACCCAATAAAAATAGGGGTTTTAGAGGGTCGCTAATTTTGGTAGAAGTTCAAACAACCCCTCGTAAGAACTTCGCAGTACTGCCCCACTTGTTGCCCCTGGTGGAATTAGCTCCAGCCAATCTGCCCAGCCGCCATATCGCTTTGCGATAGTTTCGGTAATCTGTTCGAGAGAACCATGCACAGTCATGGCATCGACTAATTCATCAGGCAACTCTGAAGTTGGTGTCGTCGTAAAGCCAGCACTTGCAGTAATTTCATGAAAGTAAGGAACGTTGCGATACATATCAAAGGAAGGCCTAAGCACTTCCCTAGCCTTTTTCGCATCTGGTTCAATCAGAACGCGCACCATTGCACTTCGCTGGCAGGTATTACCAGAAATCTGAGAACCTACTGCAAGGGCTGGTTCAAGGCTCTTGTGTAACCACTCGTAAGTATGTAACCAGTTAACAATTACGCCATCGGCAATTTCGCCAGCAAGTTTGGCCATGCCTGGACGAGTCGCGGCTAAGTGAATTGGAATTGAATCGCGTAACGGTTTTGCCAATCGTTGGTATCCATTAATTTGATAAAACTCACCTGAGAAATTTGCTTTGGCGCCACTATGGGCCAACCAACTTTCGCGAATTGCTGCGACATATTCGCGCATTCGCACAGTCGGGCGTGCTGGATCAATTTGATAATGCTCACGATTCCAGTGATCCGGCATGGTTCCAATGCCTAATTCAAAGCGGCCATCGGTGATTGAATCAATTGTGGTGGCACCGAGTGCGGTATTAACTGGTGGTCGCACCCAAGTGGTAATTGCAGTAATAATTTTGGGCTTACATGTTACGGTTCCAAAATAAGTAGCTGATGCAATACTTTCATTAGCAGCTTCACCAACGCAAAGAGCATATGCCCCAGCTGCTTCAGCGCTTTGTGCAATGTCGCGATATTCCGGAAGCGGGATACCTACAACTCCCATAGCCAATCCGATTTTCATTTAACTTAAATTTTCTTCTTCGGGATATAGCCCATGCGCTTTGAAAGGCGGGCAGCTGAATCAAGAAGTAATGGCACGCACTGAGATAACTCTGATTTAAAGCGATCTGCCGGGCCACAAACGCTAATTACTGCAATTGGCGTGCCTGAACGGTCAAAGATTGGGGCAGCAACTGATGCTGAACCAGGTTGTCGCTCGCCTACAGACTGCGAGTAACCGCGTGTTCTAATTTGGCGTAATTCATAAATAATCTTTGCTGGATCAGTAGGTGTAATTGGCGTAATTACCTTTAACTTGCGCTTTAAATACTGCAAAATTTCGGTCTCTGGCATCCAGGCTAAGAACGCCTTTGATGAACTGCCCGCATGCAATGGGTGCGTAATTCCCATAGCAACTGACATAACAATTTCACGATTGGGAATCACTTGATCAACATAGAGACGTTCGAAACCAGATCTGATTGAAAGGGTTGCTGTCTCATGAGTGGCTCGTGACAGTGCGGCGAGTTCAGGGGCGGCAAGAGAGCGAATATCTAATTGCGCTAAACAGGTTAAACCAAGGGCAAGTGAAGATGTGCCGAGTGTGTAGCGGCGAGATTCTTCAATTAAATCAATGAAACCACGACTGCGCAGTGATGCCAGAATGCGGTGGACGGCAGCTTTAGACAAACCTAAGTTTCGAGCAATTTCAGTGATACCTAAATCAGGCTCTCCGCATTGTGAAAAAAGAAGTAACACATCTGCAGCACGTTCAACCGTGGCGATTCGCTGTGACTTGCTCTCAACTGCCATTACTTAACCTCTTCCGAATCCGATACTTGCAGGTGGATCTGTTACCAACCGAGTTGAAATGAAGTCCCACCAATCATCTTGAGAAACACGTTCGGTTTCCCATTCTGTATCTGCCTTTAGTGTTCCCAACGCCTTGCGGTATTCACCGAAGCCGGCTTCATCATCAAAAGCTGACCAAGATTCAATTGTGTAGCTATCCCCGATGACGCTGTAATACCAGCTAACTCCTTTAACCATTGGCAACTCTTTGTAAAACCACTTCTCACGATCTTCTAACCAATTCCAAAACTCATTCATATTTCGGCGTGACTTTTCAGAGAGATGCATTTTGTAAACTAAATAAATCACTAAGAACACCTCTCCTTTTCGAAAATGGAATTGCGTTCCGCAGACCGTAACACCATAAAATGGAATTGGGAAGGGGAAACTCTTGTTTAGCGCCCTACATCTCAGGTATTGTGGCGGAACAAGGTTTCACTAGGTGGAACGAACGAATTTGGCGAAAGGTGCGGCGATGGCTACATATGACCTACTTATTAAGAATGTAAAAGTAGTTAATCACGATGGCGAATCAGCTGCCCCGCTAGATATTGCAGTCACCGACGGAATTGTTACCGCGATTGCTGCTGGGCTCGATGAAAGTAACGCCAAGAAAGTTGTTGATGGCACAGGTCGCGTTGCTTATCCCGGCGCAGTTGATGCGCACCAACATTGGGGTATCTATAACACTCTTGATCAAGACACAGTTTCTGAAAGTAAGGCCTCTGCTCAAGGTGGTGTGACAACTGCGATTACCTACATGCGCACTGGTCAGTACTACCTAAATAAAGGCGGCAGTTATTTAGATTTCTTCCCAGAAGTTCTAGCGCTCAGCGAAAATCGCGCGCATATTGACTATGGCTTCCACTTAGCTCCAATGACTAACCAGCACATCTCTGAAATTCCAGAAATCATTTCGCAGTTTGGTGTTAGCTCGTTCAAGATTTTCATGTTCTATGGAAGCCATGGTTTACATGGCCGCTCCAATGATCAGTCTTCTTTCTTGATGACTCCCCCAGATGAGCGATACGACATTGCGCACTTTGAGTTTGTAATGCGCGGCGTTCAAGCAGCCCGCGAAAAGTTTGGCGACAAGGCAGATGCCATCTCACTCGGTCTTCATTGCGAGACAGCTGAAATCATGAGCGCGTACACCAAGATTGTCGAAGAAGAAGGTAGGTACAGCGGCCTTGAGGCTTATCACCAATCCCGTCCGCCACACTCCGAAGGTTTAGCAATCACGATTGCTTCTTACTTGGCATATGAGACTCAACTGCCAAATATCAACTTGCTACATTTAACATCACGCAAGGCTGTTGAAGCTGCCATGATGATGCAGAGTACGTTTCCACATATCAATTTCCGTCGTGAAGTCACTGTGGGGCACTTACTTGCCGACATTGAGAACTCAAAAGGCGTTGGCGGCAAGGTAAATCCACCACTTCGCCCACGCGCAGATGTTGAGGCACTTTGGACTCATCTAAAGGCCGGCAATCTTGACTGGGTCGTAAGTGATCATGCTTGTTGTAAAGAAGAACTTAAATTTGGAAATCCAAAAGAAGATGTCTTCTTAGCAAAGTCCGGTTTTGGTGGTGCTGAATATCTATTACCTGGCATGGTTACCGAAGGTTTGCAACGAGGATTAACTCGCCCACAGATCGCTAAGTTAACTTCATACACTCCAGCACAGCGTTATGGTCTAAAGAAGAAGGGTTCACTCGCTGTTGGTTTTGAGGCCGACATCGCACTCGTTGATGAAAATGTTAATTACACAGTGCGCGCTGCAGATTCTGAATCAACCCAAGGTCACACCCCATTTGAAGGTTTTACCTTAACTGCCAAAGTTACTGACACATTTGTGCGCGGTAATCAGGTTCTTGAAAATGGCAAGATCGTTGGACCTGCTGTTGGAAAGTATCAGTTCCGAGCTTGAGCGCATTAAAAGGAATTCTCGTACTAGATGCCGCAACTTTGTTTGCGGGGCCGATGGCTGCCACTATGTTGGCGGACTTCGGTGCCGAAGTAATCAAGATTGAACACCCAACAAAAGGCGACCCAGTTCGTTTACATGGTCATTCCAAAGATGGGGTTCCGCTTTGGTGGACCATGTTGGCTCGTAATAAGAAAACGTTGGCACTTGATTTAGGTAAGCCGGCTGGTAGTGAAATTCTTAAAGAGTTAATCAAGCAATCAGATGTTTTTATTGAAAACTTTCGCCCAGGTACGTTAGAGCGTTGGGGAATCGGCCCTGATGTTCTGTTGGCGATAAATCCCAAGTTAATCATTGCTCGCGTTACTGGCTTTGGGCAGTTCGGTCCTTATTCGCATCGCGCGGGCTTTGGCACCTTGGCCGAATCAATGAGTGGTTTTGCAGCCATGACTGGTGAAGTAAATGGCCCCCCAACGCTGCCGCCATTTGGATTAGCCGATGGCATAGCTGCCCTTGCTACCTCACAGGCAGTTTTAATTGCTTTGGCAGCGCAAAAGAATCCAGAGAGTGAAGCTTTTGGCAAAGGCCAAGTAATTGATTTAGCAATTATCGAACCGATCTTGGCCATCTTGGGTCCGCAGCCAACTGTTTATGATCAACTGGGCATTGTGCAACCTCGCTCTGGAAATCGTTCAGTTAACAATGCTCCTCGCAATACCTATCTGACTAAAGATGGTAAGTGGGTGGCAATTTCAACTTCGGCACAATCAATTGCAGAGCGCGTAATGCATTTAGTTGGCCATCCAGAAGTCATCGCTGAGCCCTGGTTTGCCTCCGGTGGCGAACGCGCTAAGCACGCTGACCTACTTGATGGTTATGTATCAACCTGGATTGCCGAACGAGATACGGCCGAAGTTGTGCGAGCTTTTGAAGAAGCTGAAGCAGCTGTTGCTCAGATCTACGATATCCGTGACATCATGGCTGATAAACAATTCCAGGCACTAGATACAATTACTACGGTGGAAGATCCAAAATTAGGCCAAGTTCGGATGCAGAATGTTCTTTATAGATTAAGCGAAACACCAGGTGAAATTAACTGGACAGGGCGCGCTAAAGGGCAAGATACCCACGAGATTTTGGCACAGACTCTAGGTCTAGCTGAAAGCAAGATTGCTGAACTCGAAGCTACGGGAATAATTTCGCAAAGTGCACCAAGTGAAGGAAAGTGAAGACATGACCAAGATCTGGGATCAACTAGCGAGTGCAAGAGTCATCGATCTTTCGCAACCTATGTTTCGTGGTATGCCGCAATCGCCAAATCACACTCCCTATCGCATGGTGCTCGATCGCAGGCATGGCGATGTAACTTCAGCAGCAGGTGGGTCAGCAGCTAACGACATCATTGTTACTGGAACTCACGCCGGCACACATATCGATGCACTTGCCCACGTTTCTTTCCAAGGAAAATTATTTGGTGGTATTGATGCTCAATCAGTAATGAGCCATATGGGATTTAGTAAGTATGGAATTGAAACTGTTAAGCCATTTCTGTGCCGCGGCGTTTTCCTAAATGTTGCCAAAGCCCTTAATAAAGAGGTTCTAGGGCCGGATTACGAGATTACGGTTGCAGACCTCGAAGCTGCTCAGAAATTAGCTGGCCTGGAAATTAACGAGGGCGATGTAGTTCTAATTGGCACTGGTTGGTCAAAGAATTGGGAAAATAAGGATCTATACCAAGGTCAATCACTTGGCACACCCGGCATTGGTGAAGTAGCTGCGAAATGGCTTGCTGCTAAAAAGCCAAGAGCATGCGGTGGCGAAACAATTGCATTTGAACATATCCCAGCAGGTGCCGGTCATCGCGAACTGCCAGTGCATCGAGTCTTCTTAGTTGAATCCGGAATTCATATTATCGAAACTATGAAGCTAGATGAACTCGCTGATACTGGTATTAGCGAGTTCCTATTTGTACTTACTCCATTAAATCTACAAGGTGCTACTGGTTCACCAACTCGACCACTGGCTGTATTGGTTTAATAAATCTCATGAGCAGCGAAAAAACTCACGTTCAGCTATTAGCTGAGTTCGCTGCCAACACCAAAGTTCTTGCGCCAAATATTGCCGCAGATGCGCGCGAAAGAATCCTAGATGTCCTGGGAAATAGTTTGGCCGGTCGGGCTGAATCGCTACACGAATCAGATCCAGACCGCGCCGTAGAGCGAGTAGTTGCTGCTTGGGGTGGTACACCAACTTCTAGTGTTATTGGTTCGCAACTTAAACTCCCTTCAGCAAGTGCTGCGTTAATTAACGGCACCTTGGCTCACATTCTAGATTTTGACGATACACATTTGCCATCAGTGCTTCATCCTTCAGCATCTATTGTGCCTACTGCTCTTGCCGTAGCTGAAGAAATTAGCGCCTCGCCTGATCAGATTCTGCGCTCAGTTGCCATCGGCATTGAAATCACTAATCGACTTGGCATGGCTTCCTACATTCCGAGTGCCGGCAATTCAATCTTTTTTGAAAAAGGTTTTCACGCAACATCAATCTGCGGAACTATTGGCGCCTCAGTTACGGCCGCAATTCTTTATGGCTTAGATGCTGCGAAAATAGCTGATGCCATGGGCATTGCAGCCAGTATGGGCGCTGGAATTATTGAAGCAAATCGCACCGGTGGCACAGTTAAAAGAATTCATTGTGGTTGGGCAGCACATGGTGGCGTAGTTGCCGCAAACATGTCTCGTGAAGGAATCACTGGTCCCCCAACAGTGCTCGAAGGTCGCTTTGGTTTCTTCAACGCATACCTCGACGGTCAATACGATGCGGGCGCCCTGCTTGATGGTTTAGGTGATCGTTGGGAATTATTAAAGACTGCTTACAAGCCATATCCAACAAATCATTTCACTCATCCGGGAATTGATTGTGCACTTGCTCTTCGTGCTAGTGGACTCCAAGCAGCCGATATTGTAAGTATTGAGTTAGGTGTTGCAGCTCCAGTAATTCGCACAATTGGTGAACCACGTGAAGAGAAGATTCAGCCAAAATCTGGTTACCACGGTAAATTCTCAGCTCCTTACACGTTAGCAACAGCTTTTCTTGGTGGCGGCGGGTTAGGTGTTTACCTTGATGATTTCTCCGAAAGTAATTGGGATCAGCCAGAACGCTTAGAGCTAGCAGCTAAGGTAAATGTGGTTGCCGATGATCAAGCAACGCAAATATTCCCAAACGCATTTGCTGCTGTTCTAACCGTTAAAACTAAAGATGGTCAGACTCATAGTCATAGAGTTGCTGCAAGTTTAGGAAGTAAAGAAGCACCGCTTACTCGAGCACAATTAATGCAGAAATTTACCTTGAATGCTTCTCGCTATTTGACAGCCGATGCGGTTGAACAAGTATCAAAATATGTTAACTTTGAAAATAGAGGCGATCTAACTGCCTTAATGAAACTTTTACCAACTAAGAGCGCATGAACCGCCGCGTTTATCAAGATCCGCGGGTAGTTGCACTAATTGCCGCAATGGGTCTAGGTGCAGTGATGTTTGATAACACTGCTGTTATAACTGCAATTCCTTCTATTCAAGCTGACTTAAATACCGAAACAAGTGCCTTGCAATGGATTTTGAGTGCCATGAGTATCGCAACTGGCACGATCTTGCCTTTTGCTGGCGCTTTTGGCGATAAATGGGGCGCACTTAAGGCATTTCGCATCGGCATGATAATTTTTGGAACTGGCGCTTTACTTGCCTCTTTTGCTACTACTTTCCCAATGTTATTAGCTTGTCGAATTTTCCAAGGATTTGGTTTGGCATTTATGTTGCCTAATGGGGGCGCAATATTAAGCGCCAACGTTGATCCAAATTCGCGCAATAAAGCAGTTGGCCTTTGGATTAGTTTTAGTTCAGCTGGACTAGTACTTGGCCCATTGCTGGGCGGCTTCCTAACTCAAGCATATGGTTGGAATTCTCTTTTCTATTGCCAGCCAGTGATATCACTTGTTGGTCTTTTGCTAACTTTTTTATTGCACGAAAGTGAAACCCATAAAAATATTAATTCCATCGATGTGCTTGGCATATTTACGATAAGTGCCGCGACCTTATTTTTCTCAGCGGGTGTAATTGATTTAGGCCGCGCGGTTCCACATCCAGTCATCGATATGGTATTGATTTCAGTAGGTACTTTCTTATATTGGGCTTTCTATCGGATTGAACAAAGGGTTGCTCATCCACTAATTGATCCAGCTTGGTTTAAATCTCGTCGAGTACGTGGTGTGTTAATTGCTTGTTTTATTTATAACGCCACTATCCCAGCTGCCACTTTGCTAGTTGCACTCTTTAGCCAGAAGACTTTGGAATTTTCACCACGCATGGGCGGTCTGGTAATGCTTCTAATGTGTATTTTTATGCCACTTGGATCTAACATTTTGGGAAAAGTTAAAAACTCGAATGAGCTACGAAAAATAATGCTCTGGGCATCGTTTTTACTCGGCATCGATTACATTGTTATTGCACTCTTTGCACAAAGTCCAATGGCGTTATTTTTATTTACTTTAATCTTCTCTGGCTTCTTTGCCGGAATCCTCTTTGCTGGTGACACTGTGGCAATTATGGAATCTCTCGAACCTGCAAAAGCTGCATCTGGGCTAGCTGCACTCTCTATGGTTCGTCAGATATCGGCAGTAATCGGTATTGCCATGATCGGAACTATCAGCGAAGTCATTGGAAATATGGCAGATAACGCAGTTACTGGCCGACTTTGGGGCATTGCAATCAGTGGAATTATTACTTTTAGCGCTTGGCTAATGCTTAGAGACGGATTAAAGAGAGATCAGTTAGTTTAATTTTGCTGCCCGCTTCATAAAGTGTCCAACTGCGATTAGCAATATCAAGAATTTCACATTGACTAGGTGCTACATAGCCACTTGCTGGCAACTTAATTGTCTGACCCGCAAATCCATTTGCACCTAGTGGGCGAATCTCACCGAAAGCATTTGCATCAATTGGGGTTTTGATCTGTGAAACTGAGCCTTCATCACCTTCGCGACGATTCCATTTTGGTGCGCCATAGAACCAAGCAATGGCAACTGCGCCATTTGGTGTGAAGGCACCGATTCGAAGTGATTGTGGTGGAACCCAAGTGTGATCGCCCGCGACAATTACATCGCCCGACATGTGAAGTTCGCCTTCAAATACAAAAAACTCTTCGGCGCATTCATAACTACCTTCAATTGGTCGGGACCACCCAACTGGAAAGTTAACAATCATGACGCTGGTGCCATCATCCCAAGTATGCAGGCGATGCATTTTTACAGCAGCAGTTGAATCAGGAATCGGCACATCTACTGCGCCAGACATGTCGCGCAGATCTTGGCTTTTAATTACCGACATAATTGCCTACTTTCCGGTTGCTAAGGTGCGACGAGCAATCTTGGCTATTGCTTCATCGATCATTCGGCCTTTGGCATCGAGTGCGACACCGCCGCCAGCTGTGACTAACCTATCGAGAATATCTTGGGCAGCCGCTAACTCGTCAGCGTTAGGCGTGAAAACTTCATTGACAATTTCAACCTGCGCCGGGTGAATACATGCGCGGCCAAAGTAGCCCCACTCTTTGAAATCTTGCGAGCTCTTGCGATAGGCATCGAGATCTTTAAAGTTAGTTGATACCGCTGCCAGTGGTGGATTAATTCCAGCAGCAGCGCTAGCAAAGACAGCCATGCTGCGAGCGAACTGTGTGGTGGTTTCACCAGCTGCTCCTGAAGTGCCTAAATCAGCGCGTAGATCTGATTCGCCGACTTGCATACGAGTAATGCGCGGGCCAGTTGCAATAGCTTGGGCGTTAAATACACCTAGGGCTGACTCGATCAAAGCTGAAACTTCTAACTTCTTCGTAATGCCGCAAGACTTCTCAAGACCAGTTATTAATGAATCGAGATTTTGAATTTCGGCCAAAGTAGTAGCTTTTGCCAGAACTATTCCCCGACAATTTTTATGAACCGCGGCAGCTAAATCAGATTCGAGTGCGCCTTTTTCAGGATTAACTCGCACCCAGATTTCAACATCTGAATTTAAATCATTAAGAAATGAAGTCAAGTTCTCGCGGGCAATACCTTTATCACTTGGCGAAACCCCATCTTCGAGATCAACAATTAGCGCATCTGCTCCTCTACCAAGCGCCTTTTTTAAGCGCTCTAAATCATTGGCGGGTACGTATAGATGGCTGCGAGCGCTCATTATCCGATTTGGGTCTTTCCACTTAGTAATGATTTAGCGATAATCATCTTCATAATGTCATTAGTACCTTCACCAATCGACATCAATGGTGCATCACGGTAAAGGCGTTCAACTACATACTCGGTTGAGTAGCCATAACCACCGTGAACACGCATTGCTTCAAGCGATGCCATGATTGCTACTTCACTAGCAAAATACTTAGCCATGCCGGCTTCCATATCAACGCGCTCGCCTGCATCAGCTTTTGAAGCTGCCCAGTAAGTCATTAAACGGGCTGCTTGTAAGTTAGTTGCGATCTCAGCTAACTTCAATTGAATTGCTTGGAATTCACTAATTGGCTGACCGAATGCTTTGCGTTCTTTGGAGTAATTAATAGCAGCTTCATATGCAGCTTGTGCGATGCCAACCGAACGAGCTGCGATATTAACGCGACCCGTTTCAAGACCACTTAATACTTGCTGCATGCCGCGACCTTCGATGCCGCCAAGCAGGTTTTCTTTTGGTACTCGAACATTGTTAAGAACAACTTCGCAGGATTCAGTGCCTTTATAACCAAGCTTTCCAATATCTTTACCGATCTCGAAACCTGGAGTGCCAGCTTCGATCAAAATTACGCTCATTCCTTTATGTGCAGGAGATGCGTTTGGATCAGTCTTAACTAAGACTGGCAGTGGGTCAGCGTGACGAGCATTTGTGATCCAGGTTTTAGAACCATTGATTACATATTCATCCCCTTCAAGGCGAGCAGTAGTGCGAATGCCTTGTAGATCGGTGCCAGCATCTGGCTCAGTTAAGCCGATTCCTGTCCGGCGCTTACCAGTTGCTAGATCAGGTAGGTACTTATCTTTCTGTTCTTGGGTGCCGTGATGGGCAATCATCCAACAGGAAAGTGAGTGGCTACCGAGAATCCCAGCAACACCCATCCAGCCACGAGCGATTTCTTCAAAAACTAAGGCGAATGAAACCATATCAACGTTTAGGCCGCCGTACTCTTCTGGAATTGTCATTCCGAAAAGACCCATCTCGGCCATGGTTGCAACTATCTCGGTTGGATAGATGCCTTCTTTTTCATACTGGTTAGCAACAGGCTTGATTTCTTTCTCGACAAATTCGCGTAGCACTTTTTTAAATGCTAATTGCTCATCGTTTAAGTTGAAATCCATTTTTAGCTCCTAGTTCTAACTTAACCAAATACCGGAAGTGCTCGACCATCAGATAACTCTTGCCAAGAAAGCTCCACTGCCTGGTCGCATGCAGGGCTCTCAATACCTACAAGTCTAGTTAGCATGATTACCTTTTCGCTAAGTAGAACTCGAGCAATTACATATGGTGGAACAAAGCCCTCGGTAGGTGCGCGATGCACTGTGGTCCAAGAATCTACGGTGCCTTTTCCGCTCACTTCACGCCATGTCAGATTCTCGGTGGCACAAGAAATACAGATTGCACGTGGGTACCACTGGTGCTGATCACAAGTTGAGCAGTATTGAATTACTAATTTTCGCTCTCTGGTAGCGGCCCAGAATGGCGCGCTGACTGCATCTTCTTGGGGCAGGTAGGGAAACATTAATTTGCCCCCAAAATCACAGTTGCATTTGTCGAGAGAATTCCGCCAGTGCCATGGGCTACGGCTAACTTGGCATTTGCCACTTGGCGATCACCACATTCACCACGCAACTGACGAACTGCTTCAATCAAAAGCAGGATTCCGTACTGACCTGGGTGACAGTAAGAGAGTCCACCGCCATTGGTATTTAACGGGAATGTTCCACCTGGTCTGGTTTTTCCATCAAGCACAAAATCAGCACCTTCACCTTTGCCGGCAAATCCCAAACCTTCCAGCGAAAGCAGCGTTGTAATAGTGAATGAATCATAAAGTTCAACAACATCGATATCAGAGCGCGATACGCCAGCCATTGCAAAAGCGATCTCTCCGCTTTGTTTTGCACCGGTTACGCGCAAATCGCGATGAGTGGTCATGGAAGTATTGGTAGTTGATTCACCGAAACCTAAAATTGAAACGGGCTTGCTCTTTAAGTTTTTAGCCATTTCGGAATTAGTAATGATTATTGCGCCACCGCCATCAGTTACTAAACAGCAGTCACTTGCCCGCAACGGCGATGAAATCAGGTCGGCGCTTTCTAGCTCTGCAACAGTGAGCGATGCGGTTCCATAGCGATAGGCCTTTGGATTTAATAGCGCCCATTCGCGTGCACTAATTGCAATCTCAGAAAGTGCGGCGCGGCCATTTGGAACATCATGAATATAACGTTGAGCTGCCATGGCGTAATAACTAAGCGGAAATAGTGGGCCATACGCAGTTTCGAATTGTGCTTCGGGTGTGTGATGTTCTACAACTCCGCCAAGAGAACGAGATTTAGCTGATCGTTGATTTGAAGCAAAGGAAATCACAACTACATTGCATTGACCGCTGGCAACTGCGTGATAGGCCCTGGCCACATACATTTCAAATGAACTACCCCCAGCAAAAGTTGAATCAGTAAATTTAGGTTCAATGCCCAAGTAATCAGCTAATGAACTGGCTGAAAAGCGTGAAATCGCATTAGTTGCGATGCCATCAACATCGCTGATCTTTAGGCCGGCATCAGCCAGTGCTCTAGTGACTGCTTGTGCTTGTAGTTCCAGAATTGATTTATTGGTGACGCCTAAATCGCACTCCGCAGCACCAACAATTACCGGGGTTTTCATGCTTAACGCCAAATAACCTTTGCAGTAATTGGAGTTACAGCTGAGCGCAGAATCGCTCCATTTTCATCGACTACATCAATCTTTAGAGTTAGCGATACGCCTGCATCGCTTACTTCATTGACTTCCCCACTTACCTGAACATGTTCTTCGGCAAATACCAAGCCGGCATAACGAAAATCTAACTCTGAAATAAAGGCACCCTCGCCCAGCCAATCTTGAATAGCTTGTACAACGTAAGCGCCAAATACTTGGCCATCTACAACGGGAGCTTTTAGGCCTTTAGCTTTCAGATACTCATGATCGTAATGCAGACGGTGCCAATCCCAGGTTGCTCCAGCGTATGCAATCATTGAAGTTATTGTGCAATGTTTAGTAATTGCAGGTACTTGATCGCCAACTTTTATATTCTTCATTAGTTAGCCTCCAATTCGATCCAAATTAAGGATTCAGTATTGGTTGCTAAAAGCTCGTTACGTTGGTTGCGATAAGTGGCAGTACTAAACATGGTTGCCATCGCAATGCCTTTGGAATTAACCCGCTCAGATATCTCATCAATCTTCCAAGTTACGTGCAAAACATCAGTGGCGTGAACGTACTGGTGGAACTTATAGCTATTACCGCCACGCAATAATTTAGTGTTGGGAATTTCAATGTCCCAGAAATGACCAGCGTAGCCATCTTCATTCATGGGCAAGTTGGCATATTGATTGGTATCGCAAATTAAAGTAAGCGGTGCAATTTCACGAGCTGCATACATAGGGTTGTTGTCTTCAACCGCCAAAGCAAAATAACGACCAGAGGCAGTACCAAATGGTTCTGGTGCAATGTAGGTACGTTCGGTACCAACCATGGCCATAATTGCATCGGTTAACAGGGTCATGGCAACACCGCTAACGGAAATACTTCCAGCAAGAATTCAGGACGCAATAGTGAATGACAGAGCGCGCCGGTTGATGATGGCCAAGGCTTAGTAAGTAAGTTCTCGCGCACTTTTGCGACTCCGCGATATTCCTTTAAGCCTTCAGGAACCACGTATTCAATGGTGTTTACGAGAGCTTCTGGGCCTACGCCGGCTTCGTTTAATACCAACAAAATTGCCTCGTAAGTTGATTGCGCTTGGGCAACGATATCGCCAGCATGCGTTGCTTCTTGCGTTTCCATATCAAGAGATGCAAACCCAGACATGTAAAGAGTTTTACCGGCAATAACACCTGGGGTGTATGACAAAGTGTCATAACGTTTCCAACCTGGATTAACACCTTTGAGTGGGTGGTGCGATGCAACTAAATCAATTGCTACTAGAGCCCCCGGCTGATGAAGTTGAGCCATTAAAATTCCACCAGCACCTGGGAATACACCTGCGCCACCAAGTAGCTCTTTACGCACTCGAGATGTCTTGCCATAAATAGTACGAGTCTCTGGCATTGAATAGTCATAAGTAGTTACTGCGTTATCAAGTGAAAGGCCAACTTGCGAGAGTAATTCGCCGCCGCGCTCTAAGCAATAACGATATTGCGCAACGAAATCACCTTCATGAACAACGTTGCCATCTTTATCAATTGGCAAAAGAGTTGGTAGAAATACTGAACCATCATGACCTTCAGTAACTGTGCTACGAGCCCAAGTTAAATCATCGCCACTATTTAACTTTTTGCCACCACCTTTAGTTGTATAAACTTCAATCTCAATAAATGCTTCAGGGCGAAGCAATGCATCGACCATTACGGTGGTAATTGTTGGGGTGTGACCACTAAAGCGTGCGATGCGAACCGCTTGAGCTTCGGCGTAATGTGGCAAACCGCTAATCGTTACGTTTTCAACCACGCGAGTAATGTCAGCGAAAGTCATGCCCGCAGCTTCGAGAATGCACTCGATCTTGTCGTAGGCAGTATTGACTTGATCGGTCATGCCGCCCACAACAATCATGCGCCCGGTTTCAGGGTTAAAGGTGCTAGCTGTGTGGCCAGAGATAAATGCATCAGTTTCTGTGGCCAGGCCTAAGCTAAATGTGTAATCAGAATATTTATACCAAGGGTAAACACTTGGTTCGATAGCCTTAAATTTACTCATTTGACCCTCCCTATCAGCCTAAAGTAGCAATTTTCGCCGCAATTGTGGCGATCTGTGCCGCGCTTTCAATGTGCAATATCTCATCGGCTACTGCACTTGCGGCTTGGCTATTTGAACACTGCAATAGAAACTTTTCGATTAGCGCGGCTAAGATCAGTCGATTGTTTGGGCCACCCGCACTGGAAGCAACTTTGCCGGAAAAAGTGCGACCATCGGTAGTTGTTATCTCAACAAATCCGGCAGCTGCTGCAGCGGCCGCAACCTCGCTCTTTTCAGAATATTCAAATTTTCTGGCCAGCGATATAACTTCAGGACGCTTGATGGATTCAGGTTCAAAAGTATCAACAACTAGCGCGCCATCAATAAGCAGAGCTGCGACTGACCAAGGCAGCGAAAACTTTGCGTCATACGGAGTCTTTGGTTCATTTTTTTCATTTCGCGGATGACAAACAATTTTCGCTGAATCCGGATGCACGATTGCTGAAATTTTTGCGATCTCGGCAATTGATACCCCGGTTGCTTTAGCACTTGCCCAAGCAATCTTTACGGCATCAAGTGTTACATGCGATAACTGACAAGCAGGGTATGGCTTAATTGTTATTTGGGCACATTGCCAATCTTTTCCTAAATCTTTGGTAACGCTAGTGAAATCTGCTGGCCGATCACTGAGTGCGTTGAAGATTCCGTACTGTCCTTCGATTACTGACTCGGGGCCACTTGCGCCATTAGCTGCCATGTTGGCAGCAGTGATCCCACCTTGCGCAGCAATACCAGGGTGAATCTGCTTAGTTGATGAACCCGTGTTTAAGAATTCCAGCAGACCGCCAGAAAAACTACCCGCAATTCCCATTGCATTAACGGTTTGCGCAACTGATAACTTCATCAACTTTGCTGCCACAACTGCCGCTGCAATAGTGCCGCAGACTTGAGTCGCATGTAAGCCACGCGCATGAAAACCATGCGGGGTTGCAGCGCCAAGTCGGCAAATAATTTCCAGACCTGCTGCGTAAGCCGTGATTACTTCTTCACCAGTTGCATTTAGTGATTCGCCCAGTGCCATAGCAACCGGCAAAGTCGGCGCAGTTGCATGCACCAGTCCCCCTGCATGAGTGTCATCAAAATCAAGCGCATGAATCAAGATGGCATTTACAAATGCGGCGGCAGGTACCGAAGTCTTGTTATTACTACCCCAAATAGTTGCAGCGCTGGATTCGCCGTATTGCGCAACTGTTGCTGTGGCAGCTTTTGCAACTGCAGTTTTACGACCGCCAACTGCATCACCAAATCCATCTAGTGCATGTTCTTTTACAATGTTTTGAACGCTTGCAGGCAGGTCAGACCAAGTGAGTTTTAAGGCCCACTCTGCTAATTCCTGCGCGGTACTCATTTGGCAGTAAATGCCTGATCTGCTGAAAGTTGCGCAACTGTTGCTGCGTCATATTTAAGCAAGTCAGCTAGTACGTAATCAGCATCTTCATTGCGTTGCGGTGCGCGACGATTATCCGTGCGAGCCGGACCAGCTTTTACTGGCGTCGCAACTTGCTTAACTTTTCCGTAACGAGGGTGATCAGTTTCAATAATCATCTCGCGAGCAATTGTGTGTGGCTCAACTAAACTTTGCGCTACGGTATTAATTGGTCCGCATGGAATTGATTCAGCATAAAGTTTTGGTAACCAGTAGTTAACGCTCTGCTTAGCCAGTATCTCTTCCAACATTGGAATCAGAACATGCTTATTTTTTAACCGCGCTGCAAA
The DNA here is from genome assembly GCA_026393075.1 of Actinomycetota bacterium. Classification (GTDB taxonomy): domain Bacteria; phylum Actinomycetota; class Actinomycetes; order Nanopelagicales; family Nanopelagicaceae; genus Planktophila. The sequence goes on from JAPLAW010000054.1 coordinate 28,630, forward strand.
GTTCACGAAACGCTCATCGGTAGCAAGTTCAGGGCGCTCAATAACTACGGTTAAACGTTGCCAGAACTTCTCTTTCGCACAGCCAACAATTAGCCAACCATCGGATGCTTGGAATGCTTGGAAAGGCACAAGTGACGGGTGAGCTGAATGATGTGTGCGAACTGGTTCGAAACCAGCATTCAGATGCCAAGCAGCTGGATAAGTAAGCATTCCAATTGCAGTGTCATACAAACTCACATCACAATCCATGCCGACGCCATCGCGACGAGCTGCATGCAGCGCAACCAATAATGAAATTGCTGAAATTAAACCACCAGAATAATCAACCATTGATAAACCTGATTTTGTTGGCGGGCCATCTGGTTCGCCGGTTAAATCCATCCAGCCGGCTAAGCCTTGCAAAATATAGTCATAGCCTGGTTCTTGCGAGCGAGGCCCAGTCATACCAAAACCAGTTAATGAGCAACAAACTATTTTTGGATTCAGGTGCTTCAAATCGTCATAAGTTATGCGCATCTTCTTAGGAACATCGCCACGCAAGTTGCTATAAACAACATCAGAGACTTTAACTAAATCTTCAAAGACAGCACGCCCGGCAGGAGTATTTAAATTAATTGAAATAGATCTCTTATTGCGGTTGAAAGATTCAAAGAATAAAGAATCCTCGCCTTCGGCATAAGGAGGCACGTACCGGCCAACATCGCCACCAACAGAGGGATCTTCAACTTTAATTACTTCAGCACCTAAATCAGCTAAATGAACGGTTGCAAATGGACCAGCACCATACTGTTCAACTGAAAGAATTCGCACATCCGCTAATGGGAGCATGAATTAGCCTCGAACCAGGCTTGGAATCATTTCAATAATTTGATTCTGAGCTTGGCGCACAGTGGCATTATCAAGGCCATGTGTTGGTGGGCTTAACTTAACGGTATTGGCTAAGCCCTCATATCGAGCAATCTTTTCAATGACTTCGTCAGTATCTCCTGCCAGTGTCAATGCATCAACCATCTCATCTGGCACTACATCTGCTAAATCATCACTTGATACACCAGTTTTGAATTTGGCAATTACCGCATTTTGTTGATCTAGCATTCCATGGAATTCAAAGAAGTCGGCATAAGTTTTAACAGTTGCATAGAAGCCAATTAGGCCCGCTGCCCAACGCTTAGCTTGCTTAGCATCTTTATCAATTGCGCAAGCCGCCGATACAACAACATCAAGATCTTTAGGCGCACGACCAGATTTTTCACGGCCTTCGGTTAGCCAAGGTCCAAGCATTTCGCCAAGATATTTTGGTGAACATAGTTCGTGTGAAATCCAACCATCGCCGATCTCGCCAGCAAGTTTGGTCATAACCGGGCCCATGCCACCAAGATAAATAGGAATATTGGTACGAGCTGGCGTGAATGGGCGGGTAAAGCCACGAATATCAATGCGTTCGAATTCGCCTTCAAATGTCATTCGCTCACCTAAATGTGATTGCGCCATGATCTGTCGCACGATCGCAACAGTCTCGCGAATATGTGCAACCGGCTTGCCCCAACGCGCATTGTGCCAATCTTGATTCAAGCGCTCTACTCCGCTACCTAAACCTAAAATGAATCTGCCATTACTCATCTCATCAAGATCAAGAGCTTCAAGCGCGGTAATCAATGGGCTGCGAGTAAATGCCAACGCAATTGCAGTTCCAACACCGATAGTAGATGTGCCAGCGGCCATTGCTGCTGCAGCAATTGTTGCGCTGCGATGTAGTTCAGGAACCCAGACAACTTCGGCGCCAGCTTTCTCAGCACGTTGTGCTGCATCAACTAACTCGGCGAGGGTTTCACCCCATGGTGCATAAGTTATTTTCAAACCCATGATTCAAACTCCTCACTTGGCAGCGGTTTCGAAGCCAGATAGTCTTTTCCACCTATTGAGACGCTGTTCCAATAATGTAATTCTCTCTCATACGTGAAGGTAGGGCAACCTTTTGAGTACTGATTCGACAGTAATAACTCGAGATCGTTCCGCCCTGTGGATCACCATCAATCGACCTGATGATTTAAATGCCTTAACTCCCGAGGTTATTGCTGGCTTAAATAAAGCATGTGATGAAGTTGATAAGGATCAGAGCATTCGCGCTTTAGTTATTACTGGTTCATCCGGTGGAACAACTGAAAATTTCTCAGTTGGCATGGATATTAATTTTCTGGGCAAATGTTTTGCCGATATCGATGGCGTTTTTATTCCATTTGTAACTTCGGTACATAAACTTTTACTTCGTTTGGAATTTCTCGATGTACCAGTTATCGCTGCCGTTAATGGATTCGCTCGGGCCGGTGGTTTTGAAATGTTAGTTGCCGCCGACTTAGTGGTAATTGCAGATGAAGCCCGAATCGGTGATCTGCACGTTGCTAGTGGTTTGCCACCTGGCGCCGGTGCCACCTTTCGTAGCCGCAACAAGCTAGGCGAACAACGCGCAAAAGCTTTGCTATTTAGCTCAGGTACTTTAACTGGGCCAGAAGCCGTCGCCGCAGGACTCGCACTTACCTCAGTCCCTCGCACAGAACTTAATGATGCAGTAATGAAGTTAGTTTCAACCTTTAATAAGTCACCTCGTAATGCACTGGCAAAAACTAAAGCTGGTTTCACTCAAACCCAAGGTTTAACAAATAGTGCAAGCTGGGAAGTCGAGATTGGTTTGTTCCGTGATTTTCTGCTTAACGACCCAATGGCAGCTGAAGGTTTTAACTCATTTAAAGAGGGGCGGAAACCAAATTGGCTATAACAACTCCAATCGAAGTCACTGAAGAGCTTCGCTCGACCTTAGTTCGACTTGGTAATTACACCCACCCACTATTTAGCGATCTCGAAGTAGCGAAGAATTCAGGTATGTCAGCGCTGCCGCTACCTGGCCAAGCCCTGCTATTGCTTGCTGGTGGCGCTGCCGAGAACAGTGGACTGATTGATGATGCGATTGCTCTGGTTGGCTTAAGCGAAACACTTTTCTTGAAGCCCGCATTTGCTGGCGACTTCGTGACCCTAGAGCTAACTGAACTTGATCGAACCCCAACTTCCAAGGGTGATAAAGCGATTGCAAACTTTGCGTGGGAAATTACGAACCAACGTGGTGAAATCTTGGCAACAACGACTGCCAAGATGTTAATGCGCGCTTAAACGTTCGCCTAATAACTTTCCGAAAGTAATCGAAGGCATAACCAACATGCCACCAACAAATGATTGACCCATCGTTGCCGCAGAACCAAGTACTTCTCCTGCTGCATAAAGATTAGGAATCACTTCGCCATTGTTCTTGCGCACGCGCAGATCAGCATCAACATCAATACCTGAGAAGGTAATTAACGTGACTGCATGATTTTGTAGTGAGTAGAACGGACCCTTTTCAATTGGCGCTGGCCGGAACTTACGACCAAATTGATCTGGGCTACCAGCAGCTAAATCAGCGTTGTACTTTGCAACCGAAGCCTTTAACCCTGCAGCGCTAATGCCAGCATTTTTCGCAAGTTCTTCCAGTGTCTCGCCGGCAAACACGCCGGGCAGAACATTTGCCTGCTCTTTAAACTTATCGATTGACCAATCAACCACCATTGGCTGACTGTTTTCCATTCCGACTGAATCGAAGATGGTCCAGAAAGTCATTGCTTCAATGCCAGTTAGCGCATGCTCTTTAATGTCAATACTTTCTTCATCTTCGGCAACCCAACGATTACCTGATTTATCAACATAGATTTCATAAGGTGGCCGCTCTGAGGCAACTAATAGAGGGCGATCAGTCCAGCGCACCCGGCCAGTGCCATCAGGTGAAGGCAGGCCACCAAAGGTAGGTAAATAAGTTCCGGCACCAGCAATAGCGGCGCCGATTTCGCGAGCCATCAAGATTCCGTCACCAGTTGAAGTTGGCCATGCCGCACTTACTAGAGTTGCTTTTTCTAACTCTTCAAAGAGTTCTGCATTAGCTCCAAAGCCGCCAGAAGCAAGCACAGTGTTATTCGCAGTTACTTTGCTGCCATCTGCAAGTTCAACTCCGGTTACGGCGCTATCTTTAGTTATCAAAGATTTAACTGCAGTATTTAAACGTAACTCGACATTGCCACCAGCAATTGCTTTTTCGAGCAGGGGACGCAGAACTTTGAGAATACTTCGGCCTGCCTCTGGCCCGTAATAAGTACGCGCTACTGAATACGGCTCATGGCCATAGACAATTCGAGGAGCTTCAGGTGCAAACTCAAAGTCATTATCTTCCAGCCAATCTAAACCTGGCGCGGCTAAATCGGTAGCCAAATTAACTAAATCTTTGCGTGCGCCCCCATTTGAAATGCGATCAATGTCTGCGCGATGCGACTCGACGCTATCTTCAATTCCTTTTTCTTTTTGGCGGCGAGTGCCAGCGGCTGACATATGACCACCAGAGGTGTGTAGCGAACCACCAATGTCATCGGCCTTATCTAGCAACAAAACTTTGGCGCCATTGTTTGCGGCTGCAACGGCACACGGAATACCTGCCGTACCAGCACCCACAATGATTAAGTCATAATCGTTGGCAGACATTGAATTACCTTTCTAGATCTCTTGCATAACTATCAAGGTGCGACCTTGCTTGCTAGCTGCTGTTTTAAAGGCTTCTGGCGCTTTGGCAAAAGGTAGTTCCTGTGCAATCTGCGGAATACATTTGCCCACTTTTAGGAATTCCATAGCTTCTTGCATTAACCCTGCAATAAGCGACCAAGGGCGACGCAATAAGTTATATCCAATTAACTGATGCTCGGTACCTAAGAATCTAGGAGCGATTAAAGGTAACTGCACACCAGCACTAAAACCAAGCAAAACATGTTTGCAGTCAGCACCACCACACATAAGTGCTTTGTTTGTGATCTCGCCACCAAGGCCATCAATAATTCCGCTTACGCCTTTGCCGCCCGTAAGTTCCATAACTTTTGCTGGCATCTCATCGTAGGAAACGTAATCAACACCTGGAATATTAATTGGTTCACGAGCAGCGGCAATTACATGCGCTCCTCGAGCGAGAGCAACTTCAACTGCTGCGCCACCTACGCCGCGATTGGCACCTAAAATCAAAACACTCTGACCTTTTTGAATCTTTATCGAGTGATCTAAAATTGCAAGTGCGGTAACAATTCCAGTGAATCCTGCAGCGACATCTTTATGGCTGACACCGGCTGGAATTTCAAACAAAACATCTCGTGGCACTGATGCAACAGTGCGATGAATTCCAGGTGAAAATAATCCGCCGCCGCGCATTTCAACGAAAGCGAAATAGAGTTTGCCAGCCGCATCACGAACTACACCAGTTGTTCCTGGAATAACTGGCATTGGTGGGCCTGGCGGAAATCTTCCTTCAGCAACTTGGCGATCAAGTGGCGATACATCGCAAACAATGACATCGACTAATTCTTCACCTGGGTTGGCAACCACTGGGGTTGGACGTATCTCGCTTTCGCCAATTGCAGTGCACCAGAGAGCTTGGGCAGTTTCACCTGAAATAGTCATGTGGCTATCAAACAAGCATTTGGGCTAACTTTCTACTACCCGTTCCATTCCTTAGGCTGGAATTTTGCTTTATCCCAGATGCGATCTGCGCTACATTTCTTCGCATGTCAGAGTCACTTACACCCGGTCATCAGATCATTCAAAACATGCTCACCGCGATTAAAACTCGCGATTTGGCGGGCATTCTCAATACCTATGAAGAGAGTGATGACCTTTATGTTTTTCTTGAAGGACCTCGCTGGTCATCGCGCACATATACCAATGTGAGTGCCGGTTGGACCGCTTGGTATGGCGCTGATCTTGAAATCTACGACCATGATTGGGCTGAAGGACCTGCTGAAATTACGGTTGGAAATATCTCATCGCTGCAAGGAATAATCAATCTTCACACCAAGTCTCCTGCGCAAGAAAAGATTCTGAAGTTTCGTGGCACCTGGGTATTTCGATTAGGCGCTGATGGACAATGGCGCATTATGCATGAACACGTATCGGCTCCCCTGGAGAATCCATACGGCACCGGAGATTGGAAAAAAGCATGACAATTTTAATTGGTACTAAGAAAAGCGCTCCGGTTGCAAAAGTAAAAGCTGGTCGCGCCATGGCTTTGCAGATTAAAGGCAAAGGTGTTGCAAAGATGGATGTCGCATCAGCTCGCGCTTCGATCATGGCTTCAGTTGAACGAGTCGATGCCACAATTCAGGCAGCTGGTGGTTGGTTAGGTGGCGACTTAAATATTGTTGTACTACCTGAATATTTCTTATCTGGTTACCCAATGGGTGACACCATGGCAGGTTGGGCTGAAAAAGGTGCAATCGCGCATGATGGACCAGAATATGAAGGTCTGTGCGCTACAGCTCAGAAAAATAAAATTTACTTATCTGGAAATACTTACGAGCTAGATCCGAATTTTCCTGGCATTTATTTCCAGGCTTGCTTCATTATTGATCCAACAGGTGAATTAGTGCATCGCTATCGCCGCATGCACTCAATGTTCTCGCCTTCACCTTGGGATTACTGGGATAAATACACCGATCTATACGGTGCTGAAAATATCTTCCCGGTAACTCATACCGAATATGGCAACTTAGCCACTATTGCTAGCGAGGAAATTCAATATCCTGAAGTAGCTCGCGCCCTTGCATTTAAAGGTGCTGAGATCTTTCTGCATTCAACTAGCGAAGTCGGCTCCCCTGCTTTGACTTCAAAGGATGTAGCAAAACGTGCTCGTGCTTTTGAAAACCATGCCTACGTTGTTTCAGCAAACTCAGCCGGACTAGATGGCTCTGCCGTACCTATGAATTCAACCGATGGCATGAGCAAAGTAGTTGATTACAACGGTTTGGTTCTCTGCGAAGCAGGCTACGGCGAAACTATGAATGCTCATGCGGCTATCGATGTAATGGCACTTCGTCGTACTCGCAATAAGCCAGGAATGAGTAACACTCTTTCTCGTAACAAGTCACAATTATGGGCTTCGGTTTATGGCGCAGTTGATGTGGTTTCCTCTAACGCATTGTTGACCAACGAACCACAACGTTCATTCTTTGTAGAGCGTCAAACTAGCGTGATTAAGAAGATGCAAGAGCTTGGGATCTACGAAAGCAATGAGGGCTACTAAGTAATGTCGCGCTTGGATGCTGATGTAAAAGTTCGTAACCCCCGAACTGGTGAGATTGATCGTGATTTAGCAGCGCCGACTTCGCAAGAGTTAACGGATCTAGTAGCTAAGTTACGTGGCGCCCAGAAAAGCTGGGAATCACTTGGCGCTGTAAAGCGTGGCGAAATATTGATGCAGTGGCATGCTGAACTTCAAAAAGAAGGCGATGCAATTGTGCAAGCGCTCTTTGAAGATACTGGCCGCATAACTGAGAGCGCAATCGAACTGCAAGTAACTTTGGCTGGCATCGAACGTTGGGCAAAGATGGCACCAGCTTTGATGGATGAATCTGAAAGTCAGAAAGCACAGCTGCCTGGTGTAACTATTCATCCTTCGTATCGGCCATATCAATTAGTTGGCGTAATTAGTCCGTGGAACTTTCCGCTTTTACTTGGTTGCTTAGATGCAATTCCAGCACTTGCAGCTGGTTGCGCAGTATTGATTAAACCAAGTGAAGTAACCCCTCGATTCTTAGCGCCATTAGCTCGTTCTATTGAGCGCGTGCCCGTGTTACGCGATCTATTCGGAACCATCGAAGGTGCTGCTGAAGTTGGCCAAGCCATGATTCCGCAAGTTGATTTCGTCTGCTTTACCGGCAGCACTGAAGTTGGCGAATTAATCGCAGCCGCCGGCGCTCAAGCATTTACTGCCGTTTCACTAGAACTAGGTGGAAAAGACCCCGCAATTGTTTTGCCGGGTGCCGATATTGACCGCGCAGCAGCTGGAATTCTCTGGGGTGGCACTGCTAACTCAGGTCAATCTTGTTTATCAATCGAACGCGTATATGCCCATGCTGATATTTATGATGACTTTGTCGGCAAGATTGCAGCCCTAGCAAATAACATCGGTATCAACTATCCAAAGTTAGATAGCGGTGCTCTTGGACCAATTATTGCGATCGATCAAGTAGATACCATCAAGGATCACTTAGCTGATGCTTATGCAAAAGGCGCAAAAGCCCTTAGTGGCGGTGAAGTTAAACAACTTGGTGGTGGATATTTCCTCGAGGCAACTATCTTGGTAAATGTCGACCACAGTATGAAAGTTATGACTGCCGAAACATTTGCACCAATTCTGCCAATTATGAAAGTCGAATCCGAAGCACAAGCTCTTGAGTTAGCTAATGCAACTATTTACGGACTATCTGGTTCGGTATTTGCTGCAACTATTGAAGATGGCATGCGAATTGGTCGCCAGATTGATGCCGGTGCAATCAGTATTAATGATGCATCCTTAACTGCGATTATGCATGAGGGCGAAAAACAAGCATTCAAGCATTCCGGTATTGGTGGTTCGCGAATGGGCCCAGCATCTATTCGCCGGTTCTTCCGTCGCCAATCATTATTGGTAAATACAACTACTGGTAATGATCCTTGGTGGTGGAATAAGTAGCTAGCGTGGAATAACTAGCTAGTGCAGGCCTTACCGTCGCCATCACCATCGAGGCGATGTGGATCTTTACCAATGACAGTAACTGGCGCTAAACCAAGTGCTTTTAAATCGCTGCAATTCAAGTCTGGTGGATACAACGGAATGCAACCGGCATAGTTCGGATCGCAACCAGTTGTAGCACTTGGCGCCGCAACTGGAGTATTAACTGGCGTAGCGACCGGAGTTCCAACAGCCTTATAAGTAGTTATCGCTTTAGTTGGAACCAATTGAGTTCCTGGACACTCTTTCCATAGACCTACTTTGTACAACTTGGCATCCTGCGCCGCCTTTAACATTGCGGCTGAATAAATCCCTTTTTCACCTTGATAGAAATACGGCGCTGCTGCCCCAATTTTTATCATCTCAAGATTCACATTTATTTTGCCGACGAAGATGTATCGCAGAGCGCGACCGTAACGATCATACGAAGCTGAAGCCGGATCCGCTTTTAAAGTAATGGTTCCCTTTTTCGCTAACAAATTTACAAGCGCATCTTTAGATTCTTTAGCAAAACATTCACCCTCGGCAAGTTCTGGGGCATCGATTTGCAACAATCGAATCTTCATACCATCGGCCATTGTTACGGTGTCGCCGTCGTAAATTTTTACAACTCTAAGTGCTCCCTGTGCCGGAAAAACTCCAAGTACGAGTAAGGCAGAGATAACTAATGCGTACTTAGATTTTTGCATGCAGTTTATTTGCGGGCTAAACGCCAGTGATAGACATAGAGCGGACCAGCAATAATTAATGTAGTAACTGCATCAATCATGCTCTTTACGGCTTGACGTTGATTCTGATCTTTAACTTGAGCTGCAATTACGGCAGAATCTACTTTTGGTGCTGTTGCATAGGGATCAACATATGCTGGATCTGGATAAGCAACATTTACACCACTTCTAATTAATGAAACCAGTGAGAAAAGGCAAACCATAAGAGTGATTAGGCAGACGGCATATAGATATAGCGAACGCCAATCAATTCTTGATTGCTGATAAATTGGTTGAATTACTTGAGCTTTAGCTGGGACCTTAGCCGCTACTTTCTTTGCTGGAGATTTCTTAGTGGTTGCCATATCTAAATTATGCTCTTAAATTCCGAGAATCAGCCATACATTTGAGCAACACACCTCTATTCTTTTCAAATGAGCACTGTTAAAACCATATTTCTAGTTATCCATATTCTTTCTGTAGTGGGTGGTTTAGTACTTCTTCTGACCCAACTGCCTAAGCCAAAGAAATCAATCCACGTAGGCTTTCTACATTCCATGCTAACCGCGCTAGTTGCCGGAATCGCATTGGTCGGAATCAACACTTCGCTACACGCATCAGATCCAACTAAATATGACGCACCTGATCATGGAAAAGTCGGGATTAAGTTTCTAGTTCTTCTGGTGATTCTGGCTTTAACGATTAAAAATAGGAAGAAATCTGAAGTTTCAACTGGTATTTGGGCTGGGCTAATCGCTCTGACGCTAGCTAATGTTTTTATAGCCACATCGCTTTAATTCACCTAGAATTGCCCAGTGGCCGAAAAGAGCACTTCCCGAAGCGTAGAAGTAACCATTGATTTAGTTGCTGAAACTGCCGGTGTTAGTCGTGCGACCGTTTCGCGAGTTATTAATGGCAGTGCCAAAGTTTCGCCGGAAACTGAAAAAGCTGTCCGCAAAGCAATCAAGAAATACAACTTCGTTCCTAACACCACCGCTCGCAGACTGGCAGGTGGACGCAGTGGATTAGTTGCCTTAGTTCTTGAAGAGTCCAGCGAGGAATTCTTCCTAAATCCTTTCTGGGGTCTAGTTGTTCAAGGATTTACGACAGCGATTTCTGATGCTGGCATGCAGCCGCTTCTGCTTATTCGCCCAAAAACAGGTAGCGAAGATTCACTCTTTGAATCGTTACGTAAAGCTCAAGTTGATGGAATCGCGATGTTTAGCTGGCACCGTTCGGTAAAGAGTTTCGAACGCTTACTTCCTAAGGGTGTACCAGTAGTTTTTGGCGGTGACTTAGGCGGCTCAGACAAATTCCCATATGTAGACGTTGATAACGTTCAAGGTGGCTACTTAGCCACTAAACACTTGATTTCTCAGGGATGTAAGAAAATAGTCGCGATAACCGGAGATTTAAAGCTCCAATCCGGGCGCGATAGATTCGAAGGTTTTGAAAAAGCGATGTCAGAGGCTGGGCGGGAAATTTCACCAGCTTCAGTTTTAACTGGTGACTATTCAACTTCAAAAGCCGAAGAAGTCGTTCGCGAGTTCCTGAAGAAGAAAATACCATTCGATGGAATCTTTGCTGGAAACGATCTAAGCGCAATTGGTGCGATAAATGTTTTACTACAAAATAAAATCGCAGTGCCAAAACAAGTTAAAGTAATCGGTTTCGATAATTCACCAGTAGCTACTCGCTCGGTGCCAGCGCTTTCGAGTATCCATCAGCCAACTCGTGAACTTGGTGCCGAGGTGGCAAACATGTTGGTTGCAGCTTTGAGTGGTGCGGTAGTTTCTAAGAAAATGTTGCCGGTAAAACTAGTAGCTAGAGAGTCAACTGCTAAAAGTTAGTCACTGCTATTTGCGGCAATTATTTGCTTGTACTTCTTTGCACTCAGCTTGGGTGTTCGAACTAGGGTCTTATAGTCAACTCGCACTAAACCAAAACGCTTGGCATAGCCTTCAGCCCACTCAAAATTATCAAGTAGCGACCAAGCAAAGTAGCCCTTTACTGGCACGCCTGCAGCTATCGCTTTTTGCAGTGATTGCAGATGCCGGACTAAGTAAGAAGTACGCTCTACATCGTTGATGCTTCCATCGGACTCGACCACATCTTCATAAGATGAGCCGTTCTCGGTAATCATTAGATAAGGAATCTCTGGATAATCACGATGTACCCGTGATACCAAGTTTCCTAATCCTTCAGGAGTAACAACCCAGCCCATCGCTGTAAGCGAGTTAGCTAAGTGTGGCGGCGGTGAATTATCGCCCTTTTGCGGGAATGGGAAGATGCCAGGACCGTTATCCAACAAATCCTCTGGACGGGGGTTACGTAAGAACGAATCAGAATAATAGTTGAGACCCAGGTAATCAGGCTTTGATTTAAGTAATTCCTGATCACCCGGAAGTATTACGTCGGTTAGCGCTTGTCCGTAATACTCAAGAATGTTAGTTGGATACTTGCCATAGAGCATCGCTTCAATCCACCAGCGATTTATATTTGAATCTAGTAACGCATTTAAAGTTACCAACTCAGTATTCTCGGGATTCTCTAAATTATGGTTTGTCATATTAACAGTCAGGCCAACTTGAGCATTTGGGCGAATCTTCTTTATTGCACGAGTTGCCATTGAGTGAGCAAGAGCAGTGTGATGCGATGCTGCTATAGCGAGAGCGTGATCTTTTTTACCAGGTGCATGTACTCCGATTGAATAACCCAACCATGCAACGCACCAAGGTTCGTTCAGTGTGATCCAATTATTTACTCGATCACCAAATTCTTCAGCACAAGCTAATGCGTAATCTGCAAAAGCTTCAGCCGTTGCTCTATTCGCCCAACCACCAGCATCTTCAAGTTTTTGGGGCAAGTCCCAGTGATACAATGTAACCATTGGCTCAATGCCAGCTTCGATTAGTGAATCAATTAAACTGTTATAAAAGTTAAAGCCGCGTTCTTCGCGAACCCCGTCGCCATTTGGAAATAGACGTGGCCAAGCAATTGAAAAACGATATGCCTTTACTCCCAAATCTTTCATGATTTCAATATCTTCTGGAAAACGATGGTAATGATCGCACGCAACATCACCGTTATCACTACCTACAACTTTGCCCGGAGTCTTACTAAAGGTATCCCAAATGCTTACGCCACGACCATCGAGTTGTGCCGCACCCTCGATTTGGTAACTGGCAGTTGCAGTTCCCCAAAGAAAGTCATCTGGAAAAACGTTAGACATAAACTTTGAACTCCGTTTCGGCAATTTCTACCCCTATACTTTCAGATAGGAGCCTTATAAACCGCCTCTGAAAGCGGTTTCATATCCTCAGACCCTATCGTATTTGGAGGCAGAAATGCTAAGTTCAAATGAGAAATCATTACTTTGGTCTGAAGAATTTCTACCAACTTCTGATGGCCAGCCAGATCCGAAGGTTTGGTCACCTGACCTAGGTGATGGATCACAGCATGGCTTAATTGGTTGGGGTAATCATGAACGAGAGTTTTACACGATTGATGCGCTCTCAGTAAATAATGGATTAACCATTAGTGCCAAGCGCGAGATTGGTGTTTCACCTATTGAAACTTATTATGGGCCAGCTGAATGGACCAGTGGGAAAATACATACCAACACAAAAGTCTTTTTTAAATATGGTTATTTGGAGATAGCTGCGAAAATGCCTAGCGGAATTGGAACCTGGCCCGCTCTTTGGCTATTAGGTAAGAACATCTCTGAGGGTGTTGCATGGCCAGCTTGCGGCGAGATTGATCTCTTCGAAGGAAACGGTGCTAAACCAAAAACTATTCAAGGAACGTTGCATGCAACTGGATACGCCGGGGAATTTGGAATTACTGGTTTTCATGAAAGCTCAGATGATTTATCAGAGGGTTTCAATCGATATGCAATTAATTGGCAAGAGAATTCGATTGAATGGTTCTTTAATGATCTTCCGTACCAAAAGTTTACTCGAGGCGAAGGTGACTTTGCCGGAAAAGATTGGCCGTTTAATGACTACTTCTATTTGGTAATTAACCAAGCAATTGGAGGTTGGTTTGTAGGCGAGGTTGATCCATCATTACAAACCAGCCAACTTGAAATTGCTCATGTTAAGCATTTCAGGATTGCTGGTGTTGGAGAAGTTTTAAAAGTTAGCGCTTGATAACTTCACCTACGCCATTAATTGAATAAACCCGAATGTAATCAAATTCCATCGAGGTATCTTTCAGGTTTGCGGCAATTTCTCCGCCTAAATTGCCACCCATGGCTAAATTAATAATGATGTAGAACTCGTGGTCAAAAACCCAGCCATTATCAGGCCTATTTTGAGTGGCAAATGGGACGCCATCTAAGAAATAACGAATTTGATCTGGCAACCAATCGACTGCATAGGTGTGGTAACCAGCATGATGCGGTGTTGCCATTTCAACAGTTGATCCAGGACTTCCGTTAGGACTATGAATATATCCAAGGCTCGAGTTAGGCAATCGACCTAGAAGTTCAGTCACGTCAATTTCACCACAACCAGGCCATCCTCGGTCGTCGATATCTGCTCCGAGTAACCAGAATGCTCCCCAGGTTCCATTACCTATTGGACCCTTAATTCTGGCTTCGATGCGGCCGTACTTAAAACCAACTTTATCTTTTGTGACCAACTTCGTGCTTGCCCACTCACACGGTCCTTTGTAGTAACAACTATTTACACCAGCACCAGTTGTGGTTGCCTTAATTACATAAGATCCAGATCCATTGGTTGAAGAAATCTTGTCGTCATACCATTGTCTTTCGTTATTACCCCAGCCACGATTTCCAAACGCTACGCCATCGCCATTTTGGGCAACCCAAACCGCTGGGTCAGCTGGTGCGCCTGCGGGGCCGTTAAATTCTTCCGACCAAATCTGATCGTACTTACGAGTGATGTTTGCGATGGCAACTGTATTAGATGTCTTCTTTGCCGTGACAAAACCTTTAGCCACAAAATTCACTTGAAGCGAAATGTCGTTGCCTAAATCTGAAGTCTTTAAATTATAGGTGCTCTTGGTTGCACCTTTAATCTCAAAATACCCGACATACCATTGATACACAGGCTTTGCCGTACTTGGAATGCTCTTCGGAAGAGCTGCGATTTCCATAACTTTGTCATCACTTGGGCGCACGCGAATAGTTAAAGATTCAGATAGAAGCACGTTACCAATAGTTATAGTGTTTGATTTTGCAGTAACCGTAGATCCATCATCGAAGATATGTGACTCGACAAATTGTAATTTCCTCTTATTGTCACTGCTTTTCAGCTTCAAAGTTAGGCCCACCGATGGCAATGCCTTGCCGCTTAATACCCACTGAAATGAACTTGGGCCATTATCTGACCACTTAGCGGGCCTGGCTTTAAAGATGTACCCAGTTGAACCAGCAGTAATTTTTGGCGCAGTTAATGGTTTCTTCAAATCTTCGCCATGCGCTGCAATCATTGAAAATGATGAAACGCTCAATGCCAAGGCAGCGATCAATGCTAGAACTTTGCGATACATATCTTTCGATTCCCTAACTGTGAAAAGGCCGGCGGGGCTTTTTAGGCCCCGCCGGCGACTATTTCTACTTGACTGTGACCGTTGAGGTGTAAGTCTTGCCTGCAATTACAACCGAAACAGTTTTCTTTCCTGCTGTGACGGTGTACTTGAAAGCTTGATTTGCAACTGAAATCTTCTCAGTTACTTTCATATTTCCAGTGATCGAGATTGTCGCTGTCTTTCCAGATGCATTTGCGATAGCAACTGTCATCGAGAAAACAGTCTTACCTTTCACGGTTGCCTTCGAAGCAATTGCCTTTACCGAAACTGCGGTAGAGGCTGGTGCGGCAGCAACTGCTGCATCGCCAATAAAGTGGAATTCCACCATGTCGGCAATATCAGTAGCTTGGCCAGAAATCTCTGGATAGATCTGACTAAACAACCCATTTGTAGTTGGAGTGGGCGTAGTTAGTGATGCCGGAATTGGCTCACCTTTTTTGTCAGTATTCTTCAGAGCGAATAGAACATAACCAAAACCATCAGTGGTTCCAGTTAACAGTGCCTGATCGTTTCCTTGTGTGCTGTCTTTCATAGAGTCAGTCGTGGTCATTCCATCGGTCATGCCTGCTTTAGAAGCACTGTATGCCTTATTAACGTGCAGCTTTACAACAGTGTTTGCGAGAGCTTTGCCGTTGTCGTCAGTGACCTTGTAAACAAGGTTGATTGCCGATCCGGTTTGAACATATGCCTGACGGAAGCCAATTCCCTTTGCATACCAAGGGTTATCGACGCTAAATGTCTTCTCTAAATCAGCACGCTGAATTGAGTTAGCATCGTTTAGAACTGGTGAAACCAAACGAATAGTTGGCTTGGTTGCAGGCTGTACAACTGGAGTCTTTGGATCGTAATAATGGAATTCAGTAATTACTGAATGATCTGGCTTCTCGCCGGCAATTTCAGGTAATACCTGAGAGTGAAGATCATTTAATCCGTCGGCGCTGATGTTTGGCTTAGCGGTCATTGAATCTGGCTGTGGCTCACCAGTACCTGGCTTATCTAGATTCTTCATAACGAAACTTACGTTGCCATAAGCGTCAGTTTTATGAGTTACTTGTTGCTGATCGGCTGATTCTGGCTTATGTACGCCAGTTGTGATTTTGTCATCAACCTGCAAAATAGATGAAGAATTTGAATAACCCTTATTGATACGAAGTTTTACATCTTGACCAACCAGAATCTTGCCGTTCTTATCTGTCACATGGTAGGTCAAAGTAATTGTCGAACCAGTAGGCACAAATGCACGTTGGTAAACCAAGCCAGATCCAAACCAACCATTTGTAATCCACTGGTCTGCCATCTTCTGGTTAGCAGCAGCTTCGCTGGTGTTCTCTGCCGTCAGAACTGGGCTAATTAATTTGATTATTGCGTCTTGCGGTGGATCTCCTGCAGCCATTGCCGGGGCTGATAAAGCGCTTGATAAAGCAAGCACAGTTACAGTGGCTGCAAAACCAGCTAGGACTTTCTTTGCTTTGATGTTCATTTATCTTCCTCTTTCTTTTGTATTGTGTGCTTACTTTTCTCTTGTCCCGAGAAAATTCTTAACCTTTTACTGCTCCGTCCATTACACCGCTTACCAGTTTGCGGCCCACAAAGATAAAGAGAATTAGTAGTGGCGCAGTTGCTAGGAACGCACCACCCATTTGCAACGCATAGTCCAGCCCATACATCGGCTTGAGCTGCGTAAGAGCTACTTGCAGAGTGAAGTGATGGGGGTTTTGCAAAACGATGGTTGGCCATAGATAGTCATTCCAGGCGGCTAAAAAGGCAAATAGGCCAAGTACAAATGAGCTTTGGCGAATGATCGGTAAGACCACGCCAAAGAAGATACGCGGAACGCTTGCGCCATCAATGCTCGCAGCTTCGAGTAATTCATTTGGAATCTGCGCATCAATTATCTGACGCATCCAAAATACGCCGAATGCAGTCACCAGTGCCGGCACGATAAGTGCATATAACGTATCAATCATGTGTAAGTTCTTGACCAATATGAATAGCGGGATAATGCCTAACTGACTAGGCAACATCATGGTTCCGACAATGAACAAGATGAAGAATTTACGGCCCTTAAAGTTCAATTTCGCAAAGGCAAAGCCAGCAAATGCTGAAAATACAACTTGAGCTACTGCAATTGAAAGACCAACAATAAATGTGTTCATTAACGCACTATTGAAGAAGACTCCTTCAGCATTGAGCACTTTCTGGGCGACTATCAGGAATCTGCCGCCCGGAATGAGTGAAGGTGGGCTCTTTGAGATTTCCGCATTGGTATTGGAGGAAACCACAAACATCCAGTAAAACGGAAAAATTGATAGGAATGTGATTAGGGCAAGCATCACGTAGCTAAGCGGTGAAGTGCGCTGCCATCTTGGGATTGTTGACATTATCGCCCACTTCCATCATTGGAAATTCGACGCGTGATGAGGAAATTGATCAGCGAAATAATAAGAACAATTACTGTAATCGCTATTCCAATAGCGGCTGCATAACCATACTTATTGTTAACGAATGCCTGATTATAAAGGAATAAAGTCAGAGTCAAGAATTGCTTGCTTGAGCCACCATCTGCTGCCAACTGTTGAGGCTCGGCAAAAACCTGCAGACCGCCGATGGTTCCTACAACTAATACGAAAGTAATTGTATTTTTAAGCTGCGGCAGAGTTACGTAGATAAATTGCTGCCATTTAGTAGCGCCATCGACGGATGCGGATTCATAGAGTTCATCTGGGATAGCCAGCATAGAAGCTAAGAAAATCAGGGTGTTGTAACCAATCCAGCGCCAAGTAATCATTACGGCGATCTGAATATGGCTCGGGACTACACCTTCAATAAAGTCAATGTGGTCAGAGCCAAACAAGCCAAGAATGCCGTTAATGATTCCGAAATCACGACCAAATAGCTGCTGGAAAACAATAGTGATTGCGATTACCGAAGTAATATTTGGAACTAAGAAAATTGTCCGCCAGAATGAGGCGCCGCGCAGTCGCTTACTTCTAAGAATTGCGGCTAAGCCAATGGCCATTGCCATTTGTGGAAATGTGGAAAGTGCCCAAATGCTGAATGTGTTGCGAATTGCTAGCCAGAAATCTGAATCACCCCAAAGAGTTACGAAATTCTGAACTCCGTTGAAAGTTGAACCACCAAGTGGATCCCATTTATAGAATGAAATATAAATTGAGTACAGAACTGGAGCTAAACCAAAAATAAGAAAAATTACAAAAAATGGCGCAACCATCGGAATCCCAAAGCGATGATCTAAGGCAGCGACGCCTTCACTTGGTTTCGTCACTTTTGCAGCTTTTTTAGGATTAGCTGATTTCCAAGGTGAGAGAGGCGCCTTACGGCGCCCCTCTTTAACCTTTAGTTGGCTCATAGTTATATAGATACCTAGTTTTTAATATCTAGTTATTAATAACTTTTTTGATGTCTGCCAGAACCTGCGCCCAAGATTTAACAGATGTCATTTTCTTAGCGGCAACACGGCCTAGACCCGCGCCAATCGCTTGATCAATTGCCCGTTGCAATTTACCTTCAAAGATTGGCTTCACTTTCAAAACGCCTTCAGAGTAAATCTTTCCTACCGGAGCGTTGTTGAAGAATGGATCTTTGTAATCAAGAAGTGCTGGATCGTTATATAGAACAGAGGCTGCAGGGAATAAGCCGTATGTCTTAAACACTTTTAACTCTTGTTCTGGTGCTAGGTACCAAGTAATAAAGTCATAAGCTTCTTGCGCGTGTTGAGCGTAAGAAGGAACTGTTAATTGAGTTCCACCTTGGTTTCCACCGCCGCCTGGAAGATCAGCAATATCCCACTTTCCAGCGGTATCTGGTGCCTGCTGTTTGATGTAATCCATCATCCAAGCCGGCGCCAAAATAGTTGCGAAAGTGCCCTTGTTCATTCCGATATTCCAATCAGATGTGTACTGACCGATACGAGTTCCGATACCAGCTTCAGTGGCCTTAATCGTCATATCCCAAGCTTTTTTAACCTGAGGATTCGTGTCATAAGTCAATTTGCCAGCATCAGTTCCGTCATTCTTGTAATACTTTTCAGTGCCTTGATTCATAAGTGCGGCATAGATAGTTCCAGCGTTGTCTAAGAATCCTTTGCCAGCCTTCTTATCTGCAGCACTTAACTTAGAATTGTACTTAACACCGGTAGTTATGAACTTGTCCCAAGTTGGCCATAGTTTTCCAACTGCGCCGCGCTCGGTAGCAAGTCCAGCAGCTTTAAATAGATCTACCCGGTAAGCGACTTCAAGCCCGCCCACATCTGTTGGGAATCCAATAACGCTATCGTCATAGCCAACGCCTTGTTCCCAGCGCCATGGCAAGTAATTCTTTTTAAAGTCCAGTGCTGTTTTGCCAGCAGGTATACCTGCTGCAACGTTGGTCTCCGATGTTTTCATTTTGCGCAAATCGGTAAAGCACTTTGGATATGAACGCCAGTATCCGGAATATTGCACTTCGACAGCCACGATATCTGGCCCCGTTTTCGAGGTACATGCGGTTACCATATTGGTGCCATTTAGTGGGTCTAAATCTGACTTCTTGATCTGCAAAGTGATTTCTGGATGCAGGTTCTTATATTCCTGCACTAGTTGGCGCTGAATAACATCGCCGAAGGTCCAGATCGTGATTGTTACTGGATCGGCAGCTCGGGCTGGAGTTCCAAGAACGCCGGCTGCCAAGATGGCCACCGTTGATACAGCAATTGATCCTTTTAATAGGGTTTTCTTACGCATGTCTAACTCCTTGATATTTAACAGCGCCAATAAAAAGTTATCGTTTCGTAGTACAAATCAGCCTGCCAAGGAGGTAGGCTCTAACGCACTATGAAAGCGGTTTCACACTACTGTATCTAAGTGAGTAATTGCTAGAAGCGCAACACCTAAGTTCAGGAGTTGCGATTCGTTATCAAAGCGTGACCTAGGAAAGGCAAGGCTGAAGCGAGGATGTTGCTGACTCGGATTACCCGATTGCGCATTTTGGCGATCCTAATTACTGCGACCCTGGCTATCGTCCTAGTCCCGGTTGGGCCCGAAATCACGGCAAATGCAGCCGGACCAAAAGTTTTAAAACTGTTGTGGTCCGATGAATTCAACGGCAAGAAAGGTGTACTACCGTCGTCAAAGAATTGGGAATACGACTTAGGAAATGGTTACGGCTGGGGTAACGCCGAACTCGAGTACTACACAAATAAAGCTGCCAATGTGTCTACTGACGGAAAAGGAAAATTGGTTATTTCTGCAAATCGCATTGCCGATGCGCAAGGGAATGCAATTAGCGGTGTCGCCGGTGCTGAGCAAATTCTAGGTACCTGTTGGGAATGTCAGTTCACTAGCGCCAAGATCAAGACTTCGAAAAAACTTGGTTTCCAATACGGAAGATTAGAAGCGCGAATGAAAGTTGCACCTGGTGAAGGAACTTGGCCAGCATTTTGGCTACTCGGAGCAGATTTGCTAGATGGGAATCCTTGGCCGGAATGCGGTGAAATTGATATCGTTGAAACTCGCGGAGTTCAACCTGGTCTGACTTCTGCGGCATTGCATGGGCCTGGTTATGGAAAAGGCCCGGGAGTTGGCGATATTTATCAAAGCCCTACTCCCCTAAGTGATGCCTACCATGTCTATGCAATTGACTGGAAAAAGAATCAAATTGATTTCTATATCGATGACCACTTAATTACCAGTGAAACATCGACATCAGTAAAACCAGGCCGATGGGTCTTTAATCATGAATTTTTCTTAATTCTCAATTTAGCTATGGGTGGCGAGTTCGCCGGCGCAATTGATCCAGCAATTAATCAAACACAACTATTTGTTGACTACATCCGCTATTACTCAGTAGATGGGGTCGGCAAGCTAACTAAGCACTAAACCCTTGAAAATACTTCATTTTCAAGGGAATCGTCCCGTAAAAGGAGAAAAAATGAATATCAGAACACTTAAGACAGGACGAGCTTTAGTTTCGCTTGCCCTGATTATCGCTGCATCAGTAACAGCAATTCCTTCAAGCTCTGCTGCTGGCTTGCCTTCAGCTCGCTTGACTAGCCCAAGCTATAACGCAACAAACAGCGTTGATGCTACTGGCGATATCGCACAGTATTACTCAGCCGGAACCAAGGCGTTCTACACATACATTGGTCACGGCACAAAGCTTTCACTTACTTACATGGTTACAACTGATGGAATGACACCAGCTTTTAATCAAGAAGTCCGTTTGCAAATCAACGCCCCTTACAGTGGTTCAAAGGCTAACTGGGTAACAGCTGATGGCACCAAAGTAACCGCACAAGATGGTGGAAACTTTGGACTTGAACTCGTGGGCAAAACAGATTCGATGGGTAAAGTAACTTTCGAAGTTACAAATACCGACACAACCGGGCTTGAAGATGCACCTACATCAGCAATTCAAGATCGTGGTGCGATTAAGCCAGCTCGTCTTTACGGAACCATGAAGGTAGTTATTGTCGGTAAAGGTGATAAGGATGCTGATACTGATCTAGTTACATTCGATATCACAAACGCAGCTCCAACAGTGTTCGCGCCTCCAGCAGTACAGAAAGTTGCCACAATTGCGACTTCACTAGCAGTTGGTAAAACACTTGCCCTTCCAGCTAAGAGTGCAAGTGGCTTAGCAGTTAAGTGGATATCTACTACAAAAACTGTATGTACGATTTCTGGAAGTACTTTGACTGCGAAGAAGAAAGGTTCTTGTTTGATCTCTGGCAGCAACGCTGGTGATTCAAAGAACAAAGCTCTTTCAGTAACAAAGAAAATCACAGTTAAATAATTAAATAAAAACTGCCCGCCCTGACTCAATTAAGAGTTAAGGCGGGCAGTTCTATTTGTAGCCCCGAAGGGATTCGAACCCTCGTAGCTGGCTTGAGAAGCCAGAGTCCTAGGCCGCTAGACGACGGGGCCCTAGTACGCTAAATCTTCAAAGTTGATCACCTATGGTTTTCAACTTCTTCGTGCTTTGTCTTGCGCTGGGGTACCAGGACTCGAACCTAGACTTACTGAACCAGAATCAGCAGGGCTGCCAATTACCCCATACCCCATTAAGGCTTTCGCCCAAATGCGCTGACCGGCATGGTCAACGAGGGTTAAGAATACCTTAGGAATTACAGCGCTTCTAACGCGTGATTTCCCCTATTTCTATGGCTTTGCGAGCAGATCAGTGAAATCAGTTACCGACATCTGCTCGAGCTTTGCACGATCAAGAGTGGCCTCTTCAATTCGCTTCTGCTGATCGGCTGAATAAATTCGCGCCAAGTTAGTGCGGAATTTTTCAATTAATAGCGGGATACCTTCGGTGCGACGACGTGCGTGACCGATTGGGTATTCAACTGCAACTTCAGCTAATTTGCTGCCATCATTGAATTCAATAGTAAGCGCATTAGCAATCGAACGCTTGGCTGGATCATGGTAGTCAGCGGTATAAGAAGTATCTTCAACGCAAACAATCTTCTCGCGCAACGCATCAATACGAGAATCAGCTGCAATATCTTCTTCGTAATCACGTGCAGTTAGACGACCGAAAATTAGCGGAACTGCAACCATGTATTGAATACAGTGATCGCGATCTGCAGGGTTATTCAGCGGACCCTTCTTATCAATGATTCGGATACAAGCTTCATGGGTACGAATTGTTACCGACTTAATATCATCTGAAGTTTTTCCAGCTGCAGCCATCTGGCCTTGTAGTGTCATTGCTGCTTCTACTGCAGTCTGGCTATGAAATTCTGCTGGGAAAGAAATCTTAAAGAGCACGTTCTCCATTACATAAGTTCCGTAAGGACGTTGGAATTTAAAGTGATTTCCTTTAAATAGGGAATCATAGAAACCCCAAACTTTGGCAGTCAGCACTGATGGATAACCCATCTCGCCAGTCTTAGCAATTAACGCTAAACGAACTGCGCGCGATGTGGCGTCTCCGGCAGCCCATGATTTACGGGAACCGGCATTTGGGAAATGGCGGTAAGTACGAAGAGCTTGGCCATCGACCCAAGCGAGTGAAACTGCATTTAAAGTTTGTTCGCGAGTTAAACCGAGCATCTGCGAAACAACGGCAGTTGAAGCGACTTTAACTAGAACTACGTGATCTAGACCCACCTTATTAAATGAGTTTTCGAGTGCAATACAGCCTTGAATTTCATGGGCTTTGATCATTGCCGTCAAAATATCTTTTACGACGAGTTTTTTGCCGGTTGCATATTCTGGGTTGCGTGAAATCCAGTCAGCAGTAGCCAAAATCGCGCCTAAGTTATCTGATGGATGGCCCCATTCCGCAGCGAGCCAAGTGTCATTGAAATCTAACCAGCGAATCATGGCGCCAATGTTGAAAGCGCCTTGTACTGGATCTAACTTATAAGCAGTACCTGGAACTCGAACACCAGTTTCAATTTCACCTTGCGCCACAAGCGGGCCAAGTAATTTACGGCAAGCTTCGTATTCGAGAGCTTCAAGACCGCAACCAATGGTGTCGAGTAAACAGTTGTAAGCAGTCTCGTAGGCAACATCTGATGTAACCTGAAAATTAAGTGCGTAATCAACGATATCGACAATCTCTTTATCGAATTCTTGAACTGGGCGCGCGATATGTGATGACACTAGGTTTCCTTTGCGGTTATGTTTTATCGGTCAGCGAGTGGAACGAAAATTAAATCTTCGGGGCCTGTGTAGTTAGCACTTGGGCGAATGATCTTGTTATCAATACGTTGTTCAATAACGTGAGCTGCCCAGCCAGTAGTGCGGGCAATGATAAAGATTGGCGTGAAGAATGAAGTAGGGATCTTCATCTTGTTATAAGAAACTGCTGAGAACCAATCAAGATTAGGGAACATATTCTTGGCATCCCACATGACAGATTCAATGCGCTCGGCAACGTTATAAAGGTTCATATCACCTTGAGTTTGCGAGAGCTCTTGTGCCACAGTCTTAATAACTACGTTGCGAGGGTCTGAGATTGTGTAGACCGGGTGACCGAATCCAATTACTACCTCTTTGTTAGCAACGCGAGCACGAATATCTGCTTCGGCCTCATCAACACTTGAGTAACGTTCTTGAATTTCTAGCGCAACCTCGTTAGCGCCACCATGCTTTGGTCCACGAAGCGCGCCAATGGCGCCAGTAATTGCTGAGTACATATCCGAGCCGGTTCCTGCAATAACACGTGCCGTAAATGTTGAGGCATTGAATTCGTGCTCTGCATAAAGAATCAAAGAGATCTGCATAAGAAGTGCGCAGCAACAGAATCATCAGCGGTTTCTACTTCTATCTTCTTACCGTTATGGCTGAAGTGATACCAATAGACCAAGATCGAAGGGATGCAGGCGACTAAACGATCAGCCAATTCGCGTGCAGCAGTGATTTCGTGTGCATCAGCTTCTGGTTCCATGGTGCCAAGGGCCGATACGCCAGTGCGCACTACATCCATTGGGTGAGCCGAAGCCGGAATCTGCTCAAGTACCCGCTTTAGTGCATCAGGTAGACCGCGCAGTTTCTTTAGCTTTGCTTTGTATGCATTTAGTTCGGCTAAGTTCGGCAACTTTTCGTGGATCAATAAATAAGAAACTTCTTCGAATTCACAGTGCTTAGCTAAATCTAAAATGTCATAGCCGCGGTAATGTAAATCGTTACCACTTTTTCCAACTGAACAAAGCGCCGTGTTGCCGGCTGGAACACCAGATAGCGCAACTGACTTCTTAGGCTTAAATTCGACCACTTATTCTTGCTCCTTTAGGAATTTATCAAGGGCTTGTTCGTAACGGTGATAATCAATGCGGTCGTAAAGCTCTTCGCGAGTCTGCATTGTGTCGATTACATTGGCTTGAGTGCCTTCAGAGCGAATCGCGTTATAAACATTCTCAGCTGCTTTATTCATAGCGCGGAAAGCAGAAAGCGGATAAAGAATCATCGACACATCTGCGCCAGCTAGTTCGTCACGAGTAAATAACGGTGTCAAACCAAACTCAGTGATGTTTGCCAGGATCGGAACATTTACAGCAGCTCTAAATTTCTTGAAATCCTCAAGAGTACGAATAGCTTCAGGGAAAATGTAATCGGCGCCAGCTGCAATGTAGGCAAGTGAGCGATCAATGGCAGATTCAATTCCTTCAACTGCAATTGCATCTGTGCGCGCCATAATTACAAAACTGTCATTTCCGCGAGCATCAACGGCCGCTTTAATACGATCGACCATTTCGCCTTTTGAAACTACTTCTTTATTTGGGCGATGACCACAACGCTTGGCAGCAACTTGATCTTCCATGTGCATTGCAGCAGCACCAGCTTTAATCAAAGACTTAACAGTACGACCGATATTAAAAGCAGATGCGCCGAAACCAGTATCGGCATCAACTAGCAATGGCAGATCGCAGATATCGGTAATTCGACGAACATCGACCAATACGTCATCGAGATTGCTAATTCCTAAATCAGGTACGCCTAGTGAACCAGCCGCTACCCCGCCACCAGATAAGTAAATAGCGTTATATCCAGCGCGCTTAGCAAGGAGAGCATGATTAGCGTTGATCGTGCCCACAATTTGGAGTGGCTTTTCTTGGGCAAGGGCTTTTCTAAACTTTTCACCTGCAGAAATCTGCGTCATGCTTGAACTATAACACTTGGCTTTTTTCACCCCAAAAGGGTTCCAGTTAGTGAAACTGCTAACAGTTAAAGGGAAAGCGCCAATTTGATGCGTTGCAAACTAACTTCTTGGCCAAGTAACTCCATGGATTCAAAGAGTGGCGGCGAAATATTGCTGCCAGTTGTCGCAATTCGAACTGCGCCAAAAGCGATACGAGGCTTTAGCCCCATGTCTTCAATGAGTGAAGAACGAAGCGCTGCCTCAATTGAATCATGATTCCAAGTAGTTAACTTTTCCAATTCACTGATACTACGAGCCAATACTGATTTGGCCGCTTCATCATTTACTTTGCTAACGCAATCTTCGGCCACTACAAAGTTTTTAACAAATAAGAAATTAAGCATCGCTGGAACCTCAGCCAAAGTCACAATGCGCTCTTGAATAATTGGAAGTGCTGCTTTAATTACAGCGATCTCAGCTTCAGTTCCAGAAATTACTGCCGCTTTTGTTAGAAACGGCAGTGACCAAGTTAGAAATTCTTCCGGAGTTAGAGCGCGAATCTTGTCGCCATTGATAGCTTCTAACTTCTTCATATCAAATCGAGCAGGTGATGAATGAACTTTGTCGACTGTAAATAGCTCGGTCAACTCTTTCATTGTTACATTTTCGCGATCATCTCCTGGTGACCAACCAAGCAGCGCTAAGTAATTACAGATCGCCTCGGGCAAGAAACCGCGCTCGCGATACCAAGCGATAGAAACTTCACCGTTGCGCTTTGAGAGTTTGGCATTGTCTTGGCCCATTACAAATGGCAAGTGCGCAAAAGCTGGGAAATCTTCTGGCTTTACACCCATTGCTTGATAAACCCGAATCTGGCGAGGAGTCGAAGAAAGTAAATCTTCCCCACGCAATACATGGCTTACTTTCATCATGACGTCATCAACTGCGACTGCCAAGGTGTAAAGCGGTGAACCATCGCCGCGTACCAGCACGAAATCAGGGACAAATTTATGATCAAAAGTTACATCGCCACGAATCTCATCAGTAAAAGTAGTGCTGCCATCAGGCATGCGCATGCGAACTACAGCTTCGCGGCCTTGTGCTTTG
>JAPLAW010000060.1 GCA_026393075.1 Actinomycetota bacterium
GTGATCTGCAAGTATTAATCAAACGCCTTGATCCAGGTGTGCCACTACCTAAATATTCAAAGGGTGGTGATGCTGGCGCCGATATTGTGACTCGCATTGATTTAACTTTAGAACCAGGGGAGCGCGCTCTTGCTCCAACTGGAATTGCAATTGCACTCCCTAATGGTTATGCCGCTTTCGCACATCCACGTTCTGGTTTAGCGATTAAGCACGGTGTCTCGATGGTCAATACGCCTGGCACTATCGATGCTGGTTTCCGTGGCGAGCTACAAGTAATTCTTATCAACCTTGATCCGCGCGAAGCTATTTCATTTAAACGTGGCGATCGAATCGCGCAATTAGTTTTCCAAAAAGTCGAGCATGCTGATTTCGTAGAAGTCGAAGAATTGCCTGGTTCAGGTCGTTCTGATGGTGGTTTCGGCTCAACTGGATTGGCGTAAACGTGAATCAAGAAGATAAAGATAAAGTCATTACGGCACTAGGTGGTAAGAAAGGTTTACTCGACGCTGCTGTGCCTTCAGTCGTATTTCTCGTCTCTTTCAATATATTTCATAACTTGATGTACTCGATCTATGGATCTGTCGCCACATCCGTAGTTCTTACGCTACTTCGAATTATTCAGAAAGAAACCCTCATGCACAGCATTTCAGGGTTATTAGGTGTTGGGTTTTGTGCGTTTATCGCTTGGAAGACAGGAACTCCAAAAGGTTATTACGCACCTTCTCTCTGGAAAAATGGCGGCTATGCCCTTGGCTATTTGATTTCAATTTTAGTTCGCTGGCCAATTATTGGAGTTCTTTTAGGAGCGATCCTCGGCGAAGGCACATCTTGGCGAAAAGATGCGGCAAGAATGCGAGTTTACAAAATAGCAACAGCTCTATGGGTTGGGATGTTCGCGTTACGTCTAGTAATTCAATATCCGCTTTACCATCTGGACTACTTAAACGCATTGGGCATAGCCAATATTTTTCTTGGCCTGCCCTTGTACTTCGCAACCTTATGGGCAACGTGGTTGGTAGTTAAATCAGCCCCAGTATCTAAGAAGCCGGACGTTAGTTAGCGATAAAGCATTGCTTGAGCAGCTCTTGTGCTTCAGCTGTCGCTACAAATAGCAGTTCATCGCCAGCAGTAAATACTTCGTGCGGTTTAGGTGTTACGACTCGACCATCACGAACGATTGCAGCTAGCGCTGAATTCTCGGGCAAAGTTATTTCTTCAACTGTTTTGCCTAGACAAGTTGAGTTATCCGGAAGCGTTAATTCAACCCTAAAAGGGAGGCCACTAAATTAACTTTGTCATCGCCAGTTGCGGCAACCAGCACCTGGCAGGTGTCTAACTTTGCTTTATCAAGTGAAGTAATTTCACAGGCATCGGCCAATAACCATTCAGCATCTGGCACGCTATCCATCTTGAGTGATTTCGGATCGCGATCGATAAGTAGAACTTGATGGCCATTATCGAGAAGTTCGCGCGCAATATCGAGAAGTTCGCGCGCAATAGCGCGACCTACGTTGCCGGCTCCGGCGATTGCAATTCTCACGTTATGACTCCTCGGGGGATTTAGCCATGGCTGCTTCAACCGCAGCAAGTTTGCCTTCTTCAACAATTACATGAACTAAGTCGCCTTCTTGCAAGACTGTGTGCTCATCTGGAATTAAGCCTTCGCCTAAGCGAGTAATGAAAGCAACGCGAGCGCTGGTTACATTCTCGATGCGCAAGACAGGAGAGCCATACCAATCAGCGGCTGGATGAATTTCGCTCAAACTGATCGTGCCGGTTGCATCGCGCCATTCAGAACGAGTTCCTTCGGGCATTAAGCGACGGGAGATTTGATCGGTTGCCCAAACTACGGTGGCAACGGTTGGAATGCCTAGACGTTGATAAATTTCAGCACGGCCAGAGTCGTAGATTCGAGCAACTACATTTGAAACACCGAATACTTCACGGGCTACACGAGCGGCGATGATGTTTGAGTTATCGCCATTACTTACAGCGGCGAATGCAGATGCGGTTTCAATTCCAGCTTCAACCAAAGTGTCGCGATCGAAGCCAACGCCTGTGACAGTGCGACCCTTAAAGTCAGGGCCAAGTCTGCGGAAAGCTTCGCGAGATTGATCGATTACGGCAACGGAATGGCCAGCGGCCTCAAGTTCGGCTGCTAAGGAAGATCCGACTCGACCGCAACCCATGATTACTACATGCACAAGGATCAACCTACCACCCTTAGGCTTACCAATTATGGAAACTGAGCGTACCGAAGCGAAAAAGAGGGCATTTAGAGTGGGCGAAAAGTTCACCACCACTATTGAAAAAGTGGCCCACGGAGGCCATTTCATCGCCCGTCATGAAGGTGCGGTTTTCTTTATTCGCCACGGAATTCCAGGCGAGACTGTAATTGTTGAAGTTACCAGCACGGGCAAGTCGTTTAATCGTGGCGATGTTCTAGAAGTAATTCAACCTTCGCCCGATCGAGTTAAAGCCCCCTGCAGTTACGCCCATCGTTTGGGCTGCGGAGGCTGCGATTTCCAGCATATTTCAATTTCGCGCCAACGTGAATTAAAGAGTGAGGTTATAACTGAACAATTTTCCCGCATCGCAAAAATGTATTTAAAAGTTGCGGTTGAAGAAGTAGCCGAACCACTTTATTGGCGAACCAGGGCGATCTTAAACATTGACGGCTCGGGTAAAGCTGGCTTCTTTGGCTCACGTAGTCATAATTCAATTCAAATCGATAAATGTTTAACTTGCGTGTCGGAATTGAAACTTGCTGAGATTACTTCTCGCACTTGGCAGCCAAATACGAAATTAGAAATTAGCGCCAATAGTGCCGGAGATCGAATAATTGCTAATGCGGCAGTAATCGAAGGACCGAAAGAGCTTGTTGAAGTTGTTGGTGAGAATAGTTTTCAGGTAAGTCATTCATCATTCTGGCAAAGCCATAAATTGGCACCCACAGTTTTAACCGAGGCAGTTATGCAGTTTGCAGAATTACAAAGTGGTGATCAAGTGCTAGATCTGTACGGGGGAGTCGGGCTGTTTACCGCAGCGGCTTTGTCGGCAGTTGGCACAACCGGTCGGGTTGATTTAGTTGAAGCAAGTTCGAGTGCAATTGGCGATGCCAAAATTAATTTCGAAAATGTGTCGAATGTGAATATCTATCTGGGCGATGTCGCAAAAATAATGCCACGCATTGGTTCGGCTGATGTAGTAATTCTTGATCCACCTCGCGAAGGTGCTGGGCAGTTGGTCTTACAACAAATTTCTGCGCTAAATCCGCAGCGAATTGTTTATGTGGCTTGCGACCCAGCCGCCCTTGCCCGCGATTGTGCTTTTGCTAACGATCTTGGTTGGCAGCTAACTAAAGTGCGCGCATTTGATTTATTTCCGATGACTCACCACATCGAGATGGTTGCGTTGTTTACCCGCTCTGCGATAGATTAGGAAAGTATCTCGACATCAAGATACTTTTTAGGAGGCGCAAGTGAGCAAGAATTCCTTCCAGGCTCAAACTTCACTCGAGGTTGCTGGTCAGAGCTATCAGATCTTCGATATTACGAAGTTGCCTGAAGCAGCAACGCTGCCATTTAGCTTGAAGGTACTGCTCGAAAACTTATTGCGCACCGAAGATGGCGCAAACATCACCGCCGAGCAAATTAAGTCGCTCGCTAACTGGGATCCAGCGGTTGAACCAGATACCGAAATTCAATTTACGCCAGCTCGCGTTGTAATGCAGGACTTTACTGGCGTCCCTTGCATCGTGGACTTAGCGACAATGCGCGAGGCGATTGTTGAATTAGGGGGAGACCCGGCCAAAGTGAATCCACTTGCACCTGCTGAATTAGTAATTGACCACTCGGTAATTGCAGATTTATTCGGAACTAAAGATTCCTTCACCCAAAATACTGATATTGAATATCAGCGCAACCAAGAACGTTACCGTTTCTTGCGTTGGGGTCAAGGCGCCTTCGATGAATTTAAAGTTGTGCCACCTGGCACCGGAATTGTGCACCAAGTAAATATTGAATTCTTAGCTCGCGTAGTAATGACTCGTAAGGTCGACGGCGTATTGCGCGCTTATCCAGATACAGTAGTTGGTACCGATTCACACACCACCATGGTTAATGGTTTAGGTGTACTTGGTTGGGGCGTTGGCGGAATCGAAGCCGAAGCAGCTCTGTTAGGTCAGCCGGTTTCAATGTTAATTCCACGCGTAGTTGGATTTAAGTTAAATGGTTCACTGCCAGTTGGCACAACAGCTACCGACTTAGCGCTAACAATTACTGAGATCCTGCGAAAGCACGGGGTAGTAGGAAAGTTTGTTGAGTTCTATGGTCCTGGTGTTGTTGCCGTACCGATGGCTAACCGCGCAACTATTGGCAACATGAGCCCTGAATATGGTTCAACAGTTGCGATCTTCCCAATCGATGATGAGACTTTGAAGTACTTGCGCCTTACCGGTCGCAGCGATGATCAAATTGCTTTGGTGGAAAGTTATGCCAAGAAACAAGGTCTGTGGCATGACCCAGCTGCAGCACCACGCTTCTCAGAACATATTGAATTAGATCTATCAACCATCGTGCCTTCAATTGCTGGCCCTAAACGCCCACAAGATCGCATTGCGCTAAGTGACTCAAAGGCAGCACTTGCTAAGTCACTACCTGGTTATTTGAGCGATAAAACAAGTGCTAACCCGATCGAAATCAAAGTCGGCGGCACAGCTACCAAAATTACAAATGGCGATGTCGTTATCGCTTCGATTACTTCTTGTACCAACACTTCAAATCCATCAGTAATGATTGGTGCTGCGCTTCTTGCGAAGAAGGCAGTTGAAAAGGGCTTGAAGTCCAAGCCATGGGTTAAAACCACACTGGCACCTGGCTCAAAAGTAGTAACTGATTACTACGACAAAGCTGGTCTAACTAAATATATGGAAGATCTTGGATTTAACTTAGTTGGCTATGGCTGTGTAACTTGTATCGGTAACTCTGGCCCCCTTCCAGTTGAAGTTAGCAAAGCGGTTAACGAGCATGATTTAGCCGTTACTGCAGTGCTATCTGGTAACCGTAACTTCGAAGGTCGTATTAGTCCCGATGTAAAGATGAACTACTTAGCTTCACCTCCGCTTGTAGTTGCTTACGCAATTGCGGGCACCATGAATCATGATTTCGAAACGGACTCATTAGGCAAAGACCAAGCAGGCAATGACGTTTACCTGCGCGATATCTGGCCATCGCAAGAAGAGATTGCCGCCGTTGTCGAAGCTTCTATTTCATCTGAGATGTTTAAGAAAGATTATGCCGGTGTCTTTGAGGGCGATCATCGCTGGAAGTCACTAGCCACACCGACTGGAAATACTTTTGAGTGGGATCTCAATTCAACTTATGTGCGCAAAGCGCCATATTTTGAGGGCATGCCTGCACAACCAAAGCCAGTAACTAATATTTCAGGAGCGCGCGTTATGGCGATCTTGGGGGATTCAGTTACAACAGATCACATTTCACCAGCTGGAAATATCAAAGCTGATTCACCAGCTGGAAAATATCTAGCAGAGCACGGTATCGAACGCGTTGATTTCAACTCTTATGGTTCTCGTCGCGGTAATCACGAAATCATGATTCGTGGAACATTTGCCAACATTCGCTTGAAGAATATGTTGCTCGATGGCGTCGAAGGCGGCTTTACTCGTAACTTCCTTGATGGTGGAGCGCAATCAACAATTTATGACGCATCAATGGCATATCAAGCAGCCGGTATTCCACTAGTTATCCTCGCAGGCAAAGAATATGGCTCTGGCTCATCACGTGACTGGGCAGCAAAGGGCACCGCACTTCTTGGGGTTCGCGCAGTTATCGCTGAATCATTTGAACGCATTCACCGTTCGAATTTAATTGGCATGGGAGTGCTGCCACTTCAATTCTTAGCTGGCCAAACTGCAGCATCTCTTGGTTTAACTGGCGAAGAAACTTTCGAGATCACCGGGATTGATGCGCTAAATAATGGTCCATCACCTAAGGAGCTAACCGTTAAGGCTGGCGCTAAAACTTTCCAGGCTAAGTTACGTATCGATACGCCTGGCGAAGCCGATTACTACCGTCACGGTGGCATCATGCAATATGTGTTGCGTTCGTTACTAGCTAGCTAGTACCAAAGCACAGGACATTTGAGCCTGGAAACCTTAGACTGTAGCCATGATTGAGCAGATTAAATCTCCGAAAGATTTAACCGCTCTTTCACCTGCCGATTTAATCGCGCTGGCTGCTGAGATTCGTACCTTCTTAATTGATAAAGTCACGAAGACTGGCGGGCACTTAGGGCCAAATCTGGGCGTTGTAGAACTAACGATTGCGATTCATCGCACCTTTGATTCACCAAAAGACGTTGTCCTCTTTGATACCGGCCACCAAAGTTATGTGCATAAGATTTTGACTGGCCGCAGCGAAGGTTTTGATCTCTTGCGCCAAAAAGGTGGTCTATCTGGTTACCCAAGCCGCGTTGAAAGCGAACATGATGTTATTGAAAATTCGCATGCCTCAACTGCACTTTCCTGGGGCGATGGAATTTCTCGTGGCTTCTCACTTACTGGCCAGAGCGATCGTCATGTTGTTGTAGTTGTCGGCGATGGCGCACTTACTGGTGGCATGTCATGGGAAGCGCTAAATAACATTGCAACGGCGGAATCTCGGAATTTAGTAATTGTGGTTAACGATAATGAACGCAGCTACTCGCCAACAATCGGTGGCATGGCAACTTATCTTTCAACTCTGCGAGTCACTCGTGGCTATGAGAAATTCCTAGACTGGGGCAAAGACGTACTACAACGCACGCCAGTAGTTGGTGGCCCGATCTATGACACTTTGCATGGCATGAAAAAAGGCATCAAAGACATTATTGCGCCCCAAGGAATGTTTGAAGATCTCGGTCTTAAATATATTGGCCCAATCGATGGTCACGATATTGAAGCCATGGAGAAGGCACTAGCAAAGGCCAAAGCTTTTGGTGCGCCAGTTATTCTCCATGCGATCACTGAAAAAGGCCGCGGTTATGCACCGGCTATTGAAGATGAAGCTGAGAAGTTCCATGCCGTGGGCATTGTTGATCCTGAGACTGGATTACCGCTGGCAAAAGGTGTTACTACCTGGACAAGTGTCTTTGCCGATGAGTTAGTTAAACAAGGCGAAGCTCACAAAAACTTAGTTGCGATTACTGCTGCCATGTTGGGTCCAACTGGCTTAGATAAGTTTGCCGATAAATTTCCAGACCGCACCATCGATGTAGGAATCGCCGAACAGCATGCAGTTACTAGCGCTGCGGGTCTCGCTTTTGCCGGAATGCATCCAGTCGTTGCGGTATACGCAACTTTCTTGAACCGCGCATTCGATCAAGTTTTATTAGATGTTGCTTTGCATAAAGCTGGCGTGACTTTCGTATTAGATCGCGCCGGTATTACTGGCGATGATGGACCTTCGCATAATGGCATTTGGGACCTAGCTCTAACCGGGATCATTCCAACGATGCACGTTGCTGCGCCTCGCGATGGAGCTCGCTTGCGCGAAGTACTTGCTGAATCAATTCAAATTACCGACGCGCCATCAATGTTGCGTTATCCAAAGGGCGAAGTCATTGCCGATATTCCAGCTTTTGAACGTCGCGATGGCATCGATGTTTTGTATCGCGGTGAAAGTGCTGATGTGCTTTTGGTTAGCGTTGGTGCAATGGCGGCAATGGCAGTTGAAGCTGCCTCACAGGCTTACCGCGAAGGTGTGGGCGTAACAGTTATTGATCCACGTTGGATTAAGCCGTTGCCACAATCATTAGTAACTATGGCAACGCGCTACAAGAGCGTGGTTGTATTAGAAGATGGAATCCGCCATGGCGGAATCGCCAGCACCATTAGCGAGATGTTCCGCGATGCAGGGCTACAAGTACCAATTCATTCAATTGGCGTGCCACTAACATTCTTAGAACACGCCAAGCGCGGACAAATTTTGAGCGAGCTAGGTATTACTGCTCAGCAGATCTCATTAAACATTGTCGAATGGAGCGCATCTCTTAAAGATGGCTTCCTAAGCCCAATGACAGAGTTAGCTAAGCCAGAGATGCAACGCCCGCTGGATGAAAACGCTGACCCGATACGGCTTCGCTAATACCTTCGCGATCTAGGTAAGGCAAGATTCCACCGAGCATCATTGGCCAACCGGCACCAAGCAACATGCAAATATCAATCTCAGCAGCAGTACTAACGACGCTTTCATCAAGCATCATGCGAGCTTCTTCAGCCAATGCTTTCAAAGCGCGCATGCGTACTTCTTCGCCAGTTGATGGCTTATCGCCCTTTTCCATGAGTGCAACTGCAGCTGGATTAGGAACTAACTTGCCGCTTTCATCTTTGATGTAGAAAGTGCGAACGCCTTCTTTAACAAGACGCTGCATCGTAGGGGAGATGCGATAGCGAGGACCAAGATTCTTATTCAAAGTCTCGGCCACGTGTAACGCAACTCCTGGGCCAACTAAGCCAACTAATTCAAACGGTGACATTGGGAAACCAACGCTACGAAGTGCGCTGTCAGCAACATCTGCCGGAGTTCCTTCATCCATCGCATCTGTAATCTCACCCATAAAGCGAGTTAGCAAACGATTAACCACAAAGCCTGGTGCATCTTTAGTAATCACCATGGTCTTCTTAAGTTCTTTGCCAATGTTTACA
Source organism: Actinomycetota bacterium (assembly GCA_026393075.1). Lineage (GTDB taxonomy): Bacteria > Actinomycetota > Actinomycetes > Nanopelagicales > Nanopelagicaceae > Planktophila. Next base: position 8,705 of record JAPLAW010000060.1, read on the forward strand.
GCTGTTGCCGTAGTTGCATCATCAGTCTTTGAGGTGCGAGCGACTTCAAGTAACGGCATGATCGCAACTGGATTAAAGAAGTGGAAACCGATAACACGTTCTGGATTCTTCATGCCTTCAGACATTGCTTCAACTGAGAGCGAAGAAGTATTTGTGGCAATTACGCACTCCGGCGAAACAATATTTTCTAGCTTCTTGAATAGATCTTGCTTTAGGGTTAGTTCTTCAAAGATTGCCTCGATAACAAAGTCACAACCTGCAAAAACACTCTGATCGGCAGAGCCGCTAATTAGCAGACTTAAACGACGAGCTGCTTCTTCGCTCATACGTTTCTTCTCAACTAACTTGGCAAGTTCAGCACGAACCCAGGCCACACCTTTATCTGCGCGCTCTTGATCAATATCGGTCATCACGATCGGGGTCTTCAAATTACGTAGCAATAGCAACGCTAACTGCGAAGCCATCAAGCCCGCACCAACTACACCTACGCGAGCAACCTTGCGGCCGAGGGCTGGTTTTGGCGCACCTTCAACTTTCTTGCGCTTCTTCTGAATCAAATTAAAGGCATATAGCGAAGCACGAAGTGGATCGGCCATAGTCAGATCAGCAAGTGCTTGATCTTCGGCAGCAAAACCGTCACTGATCGTGTTGGTTCTTGCATCCGCAATTAGTTGCAAAGCTCTATTAGGTGCTTCAACTTCGGCACCACCATACTTCTTAAGAGCGGCAGCTTTTCCGGAAGCAAGAGCACTTTCCCAAGCTGGATCATTGCTGTAGTCGGCGCGTTCTATTTTGATAGATCCATTTAGAATACTGGCTGCGAATTGAACAGATTTTTCTAAGAAATCAGCTGGCTCAAAAACAGCATCCACTATTCCTAGTTTGAAAGCATCTTTTGCTTTAAGCATGGTGTTATTTGCTAACGCATTTAACATGATTACTTGAATGCTACGTTCTGGCCCGATTAATTTAGGTAGCAATGTTGCGCCGCCCCAACCTGGAACTAAGCCAAGGAAAACTTCGGGGAATCCAGTAAGCGCTGTGGTTGCCATAGTTCGGTAGTTACTATTTAAGCCAACTTCGAGTCCGCCACCTAGCGCTAAACCATTGATGAACGCAAAGGAAGGTTTTCCAAGTTCTCCTAAGCGACGGAAAACGTCATGACCTAATTTACCAATCGCAAGTGATTGTTCGCGCGTAGTTAAAAACGAAAGTGCAGAGAGATCGGCGCCAGCTGCAAAGATAAATGGTTTACCAGTTATCGCTACTGCAACTACATCGCGCGCTGCTGCATCAGTTATCGCGGCATCTAGTGCCAAAAGTGATTTAGCGCCAAAAGTATTAGGACGATTGTGATCTTGCCCGTTATCTAGGGTGATCAGCGCTAGTTTGCCACTGGCACCAAATGGGGTTAAATCAATTTCGCGAACAAGAGCATTGGTGACAACTTCTTCAGGAGCGCCTTCAGGCATGATGATTTCAGTAGCCATTTTTATTTGCCTCCCTTGAAGTTTGGGTTCTCCCAGATAATGGTGCCGCCCATACCTAAACCAATACACATTGTTGTGATGCCGTAACGCACCTCTGGGTGGGCTTCAAAGCCGCACGCCAAATTTAGAATTAAGCGAACGCCAGATGAAGCGAGTGGGTGGCCAACTGCAATTGCGCCACCAACTGGATTTACGCGAGGATCATCATCTGCGATCCCGAAGTATTCAAGGAAGCTAAGTACCTGAACTGCAAAAGCTTCGTTAACTTCGAACAAACCAATATCTTCAATCTTCAAGCCAGCTTTATCAAGTGCTTTAATTGTGGAAGGCACTGGTCCGTAGCCCATAATCTCTGGTTCGACACCTGCGAATGCAAAAGTAACCATGCGCGCTTTAATCGTTAAGCCAAGTTCGATTGCTTTATCTTCAGCCATAACCAAGGCAGCGGTTGCGCCATCATTTAAGCCAGCAGCATTTCCCGGAGTTACGCGACCACCTGGACGAAAGGGAGTTTTCAAAGCAGCAAGTGCTTCCATGGTTGTGCCAGGGCGTGGTGGTTCATCAACAGTTGCAACGCTCCAACCAAGTTCTGGATTACGAGTTGCAGTTGGAATTAAATCTTTTTGAATGATGCCAGCTTCATAAGCTGCGGCAGTTTTTACTTGCGAATTCAGCGCATAGCGATCAGCGCGTTCCTTGGTGATGGTAGGGAAGCGGTCATGCAAGTTCTCCGCAGTATTTCCCATGGCGAGAGCATCGGTAGAAACAATTTTCTCGGCTAAGTAACGCGGGTTTGGATCAACGCCTTCGCCCATTGGGTGGTTACCCATATGTTCAACACCACCAGCAATTGCAACATCGTAGGCACCCATTGCAATTGAACCAGCAACAGTGGTAACTGCAGTTAGCGCACCAGCGCACCAGCGATCGATTGAATATCCAGGAACACTATTTGGCAGACCAGAGAGAAGTGCGGCGCTGCGACCAATGTTCATTCCCTGATCACCGCTTTGGGTAGCAGCAGCAATAGCAACATCATCAATTGTCTTAGGATCAACTTTTGGATTGCGCTCGAGCAAGCCACGGATGGCGCGAACAATTAGATCGTCGGCACGGGTACCGGCATATAAACTGCCAGCTTTTCCAAATGGAGTTCGAACTGCATCAACTATGACAACTGAGCGCGACATTGCGGGAGCCCTTCGGTAAGTGTTACCAAAGGTTACTGGTCGGTAAGGTTAAGCAGCAACTACGCCGCTAGTTACTTTCGCTACTTAGCTTAAGCGACAGGTGCTTTAGCGGCTACAGACTTAACTGGCGCTGGCTTTAAGTAGAGCGCTAGGACTATGCCCAAGTAAGCAGCCCAGAAAACAAACTGCAGCAACGATGTTGTTGTATCAAAGCCGATTGCGCCCGCAAGGATGCCACCGAGTAGTGATTCCTTAGCGATAACTGAAGTCACATCCCAGACGAAGAAGTCAGCGCCAGGCAACCAACCAAGTTCTTGGTATTCATGGATGCCGTAGCTGAGAACGCCTGCTGCAACAACAACTAACGCGATTCCGGTGTAGTTAAAGAACTTAGATAAATTGATCTTGATCGAACTACGATAAATCAAGTAGCCGAGCGTGATTGCTAGGCCAAGCCCTAAGAGAAGCCCGACAGTTGCTGACGGGGTGGACGAAACCGTTTTGAAGTTGGCATAAATAAAGAGCGACGTTTCTAGACCTTCGCGAACCACGGCAAAGAAAGCCGCCGCGGCAAGTGCTAATGGACCAGCCAAAACAGCGGTACTTAACTGGCCTTCTAACTGACCCTTAAGGTGACGAGCTGTGCGCTTCATCCAGAAAACCATCCAGGTAACGAAGCCAACTGCCAAGAATGAGGTGGTTCCGGCGAAGAATTCTTCACCGCGTGGACTTAGCTCAGTTGAGGTTATGGTCAGGAATGCCCCAGTAGCTAAGCTCACTAGAACGGCTAGCCCTACACCCGCCCATAACGGGGCGAGAAGGGCTTTGCGGCCAGTTTTAACCAGGTAGGCAACCAAAATTCCCACGATTAGGGCAGCTTCTAGTCCCTCGCGGAGGGCAATTATGAAAGTACTCAACATGGGATTAACGTACTAGCGTCAATTTAATTACGCAACTCCAATGTTGCGTAATTCGCGTCACTCTGGCTCGGCGGCCGTCTCTGGCGCCTCAGGGAGCACCAATGGTTCACGTTCCAGCAGGGCTGCGCTGACCAAATCAGCAATTTCAGCCACCTGCCAAGGACGGGCCCCGAGTTCGAGGGCATCTTTAGTTACATCGGTTGAAAGTTTCCAAACCAATTTTCTAATTACCTCAGGTGAAATTAAATTCTCAACTGGAATATTTAATTCTGCCGCACGCGATTCAACTGCAGCGCGAACATGCGTGAAGGGTGCGTACTTTTCGGGAAAACGCTCTTTCCAAATTTTAGTTGGTGGCATTGAATCACCGGCAGGGCGCATTTCTGGATGATCACTTTCGGGCAATGCAACAGCTGAGGCAATTGCGGCCAACCAAATATCCAAATTTTCTTTCCATCGGGCACGCAAACCTATCGGACGGAGAACTTTGTCGAACTCACGTTTGTTAGTTGGCGGGTTCATGGCAAGTTCGACGATTGCGCTGTCATTTAATAATTTACCAGGGGATACATCGAGGGACTCCGCAATCTGATTGCGCACATTCCAAAGTGAGCGAATGATTGCTAACTGATTACGTTTTCTAATTTTGTGCATTCCGGATGTTCGACGCCAAGGGTCAACGCGTGGCGGATTTGGAGGAGCAGCCAAAATCGCCGTGAATTCAGCTTCGGCCCAAGACAATTTCTTAGCATCAAGCAACAACTGCGCAATAATATTTCGCAGTTCAATCAATAACTCAACATCAAGAGCTGCGTAATTTAACCAGTCAAGAGGCAACGGACGAACCGACCAATCTACCGCCGAATGTTCTTTAGCAAGCAGTACGCCAAGATGTGCTTCAAGCAATGGTCCTAAGCCAACACGTGGCAATCCTGCAATACGTCCACCTAATTCAGTATCGAATAATAGTTTTGGATTAATACCTAGTTCGCGCAAACAAGGTAAATCTTGGGTGCTGGCATGCAGAATAACTTCATCAGTATTTAGCAGCTCATTTAACTGAACAAATAATCGATGACCAGGGCCAAATGGAATCGGATCAATCAAATGTAAACCGCCACCATTGCGTTTAATTTGAATGAGGTAGGCACGCGCGCTGTATTTATAACCAGATGCTCGCTCTGCATCGACGGCAAATGGCCCAGCCCCTTTTGCTAATTCAGTCAGTGCTGATCTGAATGAATCTTCATCAGCGATTACGGGGGGAGTGCCAGCAGCGGGTACTAGTAATGGCGTGGCTGTGGTTACTTCATCTTCGGTCATTGAAATAAATTAACTTGTGCGTCGTTTACGTGATGGGGAAATTACCGAAACCCCATCTGGAATTGGTGGCAATCCAGCCACCGTGGCAAGCAGATTGCACCAAGCGTTAACGTGGTTAAACATTTCATCGGCAGATTTAATAATGGGCGACCATGAGGCACGAATTTCAATTTCAGCTTCATTGCTGCGCCCAGTTAATTTGCCGAATGAAGCACTTGTAACGCGAGTAACGGTGCCACTTGGTGCGCTGTATTCACAGCCAGCATCTGCAAGGGAATCTAGGAACCAAGACCAGCCAACTTCAGCGAGCATTGGATCTTCGTGCATATCGGGCTCGACATCGGCACTCATGAAAGTCACACAACGAAAATCAGATTCCCAAGTTTCTTGCCCACCGGGCTCGTGCAACAAAACAAAGCGGCCGGAGCCAACACCATCTTCAGCATCACCAGTTAAACCATTACTTACATCAGCCGAAAAGGCGAAGGAAAATTTGGCTAGTTTTTGAGGGGCAGGAACTTCTTCAAGAATAATTTCAGAACGGGTTTCTACAGTTCTAAGTTGATCAATTAAACGATCAAAGGCTGCAGCATCCACTACCTGAGTGTAAAGATGGCAGAAGGCAATTCAGGGGAGGCGGGGCGGTAACCTACGCAAATGGCTTTCTTGCTAGCACTCTTGTCGAGCGCCCTTTGGGGTAGCGCTGATTTTCAGGCTGGGCGAATGAGCAAAAAATATAAAGCATTCGCAGTACTTGGTATCACCCAATTAATCGGCTTAGCTTTTGGAATTTTCTTGATTTTTGCTACCGGCGAACGTGGTGCGATTGCATTTGGAAATGATGGATTTTTCTCTGGTTATTTCTGGCCAGGTGTTTTCGCCGGGGCACTTGGATATATCGGATTAATCTGTTTGTACGTCGGCCTAAGTACTGGCCGCATGGGTGTTGTTTCACCAATTAGTTCACTTGGTGCGGTGGTGCCAGTGATGTTTGCGTTAATTGGCGGAGAACAACTTTCTCGTGGTCGTTGGATTGGTGTGGTCATTGCACTTGCTGGCGCTTTCTGCGCAAGTGGCCCCGAGATTTCACAAGGCTTTCCATTAAAGCCAGTGGCTTTAGCATTTGGCGCGGCTTTTGGTTTTGGAACTGCACTAACCCTGATGGGTATTGGTTCTGATTCAAGTGCGTTAATGACGATGGTGACCATGCGCGCTACAACTGCGCTTTTCACGATTGCGATTGCACTTAGATTTCGCACGACCGGCGGATTTAGTATTGCCGATGCACCTTCATTAATTTTCATTGGAGTTGCAGATTTTCTAGCTAACTTCACGCTCGGCCTGGCAACACAAGAGGGGTTAGTTTCGTTAGTAATGGTGCTGGGATCGCTCTATCCAGTAGTGACAGTTCTATTAGCATTTAAGTTGTTGCATGAGCGACTACATAAAGTGCAATATGTAGGAGTTTTCTTAGCCGTTAGCGGAGTAGCTTTACTTTCTGCGTTTTAAAACTAATTAGTAGCTGTATAAAACGTTGTATCTTCTTCAACGCGTTCAGTCACTGTGGTGAATTTGCTAAGCAATTTTTGAAAATCAACTTGATCCTCACCATCGGTAATTGAAGTAACGCTTAATTCGAGTCGATCTACTTTTTTAGCTGCAATGAGTTCTTCGATAATCGAAACGCCTGCCTCGATAACAATGGTTTCGCCAAACAGGCGCTGGGCTCGTGCTAGCGCTTCGACTGGGTCGCAATTCCACCAGTGGGCCAAACGGTTATTTGAAAGCGGATTAAGCATCGACTTAGAGACGATAACAACTGGAACGGGCGTCTTTTGATAGGGCTCGTTACGAGCTGTGTTGCCACCAATTAAAAGCGCATCAGCGCTACGGCGACGAGCTAAAAAGGCACGATGATCAGCGGCGCTAGAAACTCCAGCTGATCGGCCATCTTTGCTGGTGGATCCATCGGAACCAACGACTAACGAGGCGATTACAGGCACGGAGAAAAGGTAGGGGGTTGTCGCTGATTTAGCGAACAGATTCTTGAGTGTCTAGCCTCATTTTTTCGCAGACTCTCCAATAGCGATGTCAGTGGTGGCCTTTACTCTTTAGAACATGATCATTGACTGCGATTCTTGCTCCCTACGAGATTTAGCTTGTAAAGATTGCGTTGTTTCATTCTTTCTAAACAAAGCTGAAGACTCGGTGGATTTAAGCAACCAAACTACTGATGCACTCCAACTTCTCTCATCCAGAGGAATCGTGCCGCCGCTCAGGTTTCTTGCATAGTGGGGTTTCTAGCGTGATCAGGCAAAAGTTCATGGGAATTCCCTGAATTTGGATTTATTCTGAGCCTAAGGCGTGGTTTGAGGTTGAGTAGCGCAACTACGCACCGATAACCTCTTCTCCATGTCACGCATAGGTTTACGAAGCGCGCTCGCAATTAGCGCAGCTGTAGCTATGGCCAGTGCACTAATCACGCCAGTTGCTCACGCAGCTCCAACTTTGGCGCAAATTCAGGCCCAAGTTCGTCAACTTGAAGAAGATGCTGCTTCTGCGGCTGAAGGTGCGCAGGCCGCAAAAGTTCAATTAGCAACTCTGACGAAGACGCTAAACGGAATTAAACAAGAAGCGGCTGCGCAAGGCGAAACTGTTGCTGCGCTAAAGAAATCTTTGGGCACAATTGCTATCGAGCAATATAAAGCTGGGGGCTTAAGTCAAGGTTTAGAACTTCTTTTTTCGGCTAACCCAGAACTTTATTTGAGTTCGGCCGGTTCCCTCGAGTCAATTACTCGAGCAAAGAGCACTCAATTAAGAAAGTTCGAAGCTGCCCAGCAACGTCTGAACGCAACTTCCCTTACAGTTAATGACAAATTGGCATTAGTTAAAGCTGCGCAGAAAAAATTTGCACAGAAGTCGGCTCAAGCTAAAGCAAAATTGGCTAGTGCCGAGAAAATATTAGCGAAGCTCAAGAAAGAAGATCGCGCCAGATTGGCCGCACTCGCTGCAGCCGAAGAAGATGCCGATCAAGCTTCTTCCAAAGCCTATGCAAGTAGCGCTGGAAACATCTCTGGTCGCGCCGGGCTCGCAATCAAATACGCTCTCAAGCAGATTGGTGACCGTTACGTCTTTGGCGCGGCTGGCACAGTAACTTGGGACTGTTCAGGATTGACGATGCGTGCTTACCAAGCAGCGGGCGTATCGCTGCCGCACTCATCGGCAGCACAGTCGCGATATGGCCGAAGTGTTTCTTACAGCTCGGCAAAACCAGGAGATTTACTCTTTTATGGTCGCCCTATTTCACACGTCGCAATCTATTTAGGTGGCGGCAAGATGGTCCACGCACCACGTCCGGGTTCTCGAGTTAAAGTGGTTTCTAACGCGGCCACAGCATTAGGCCGCAAAAAGCTTGTTGCCGTTCGTCGGTTCTAACGATGGCCGCATCAACTCTTTTTATCACTAATGACTTTGGCCCCAGAGCAGGTGGCATTGAAACTTTTGTACACGGCCTGATTGAACGGCTACCTAAAGGTTCGGTAATTGTTTACACCAGTGCTCAGCCCAATGCTGCGGAGTTTGATGCAAAGTGGCTGCAAAATTTCGGCGTTGAAGTTATTCGTGATCGCAGCAAGATACTTCTACCAACTCCTCGCGTGATTAAATCTTGCCAGAACTTAATTAGCAATCGGAAATTATCGAAGGTTGCCTTCGGCGCTGCGGCACCACTTGGAGTTATGGCACGGGCCATGCGACGAGCAGGCGCACAAGCGATTATTACGCTAACTCATGGCCACGAAGTTTGGTGGTCCAAAGTGCCACCGTTCACTCTCGCAATTAGGTATATGAGTAAGAATCTTGATGCGATTGCCTACTTAGGAAATTACACCAAGGGTGAAATTAGTAAAGCGTTACGTAAATCTGATGTGAGCAAGTTGGTTCAGATTGCACCAGGCATTGATGTGGATCACTTCGTTCCTACGGACTCGAGTAATTTGCGAGCCGAACTCGGGTTAACTGATAAATCAGTAATCATCAGCGTTGGTCGATTAGTGCATCGCAAAGGCCAAGATAAATTAATTGCTTCGCTACCGGCGATCAAAGCCGTAATACCTAATGTTCATTTAGTTTTAGTCGGAGTTGGTCCACACCAGGCTTACTTAGAAAAATTAGCGGTTAAATTGCAGGTTGCAGAGTGCGTAACATTCATTGGACGGATCAACTATTCCGAGCTTCCTAAATACATTTGCGTGGGAGATATCTTCGCGATGCCTTCGCGTTCCCGATTCTTTGGGCTGGAAGTAGAAGGTCTAGGCATCGTCTATCTTGAAGCTAGCGCGTGTGGATTACCGGTAGTAGGCGGAAGTTCGGGTGGAGCACCAGATGCGGTTCTGGTCGGAGAAACTGGTGTGGTCGTTGATGGCACCAGTACTTTGGAAATTGCCGAAGCCTGTATTGAATTGCTAAATAACCCAGAACTATGTGCGCTGATGGGCGCTAATGGCAGAGCCTGGATTATTGAGAACTGGCGCTGGGAAATTTGGGCTACTAAGTACGCAGCGCTACTCACCTAACCAAGAATTATCACGGGCAACTGCAACTGCTGAGATTCGGTTATTTACTTCAAGTTTGCGATAAATACTTGCCAGATGAGTTTTTATAGTTGGCTCACCTAAATAAAGTTGTCTAGCTATTTCTTTGGTGCTCTTTCCAGTTGCCAAGATAGTTAACACTTCTAATTCACGTGAACTTAAGTTCGGTAATTGCTCTTTTGATTTGAGTGCTCTTTGTAGACCGGAGGCCGTGAAACTTAACGGCGTAATCAGGGCGCGTTCCAAGGTTGCAATAACTTCAGAAATCGGAGCACTCTTTAGTACAAAGCCACTTACTCTGGCAGCAAGGGCTGCGAGTAATAGTTCCGGGGCATCGTTTAAGGTCAGAATTACAATTCCAATCTCATCAGAAATTCCGCGGGCCCAGTTAGCAACTTCAAAGCCACTCCCATCTGGGAGATTTAGATCCAGTAAAATTAGGTTTGGATTTGTTCGTGCAATCTGCGCCATCGCTTCGTTCTTGCTGGCGGCCACGGCGCAGATCGAGAAATTGGCTTTAATCAGTGCTAGTTCCAAGCCAGCGCGAACTATCGGATGATCATCAACGATAAGAACTCGGCGGTTCAACTGGGAATCGATACTCGAATCAAGAGACCGGGTGTGAGATTAATGAATTCAATTGCTCCAGATAGTTCAGCTACTGCCTCGGTTATACCAACTAAGCCGAATCGATCTGCTTTCATTTCAACACCGCCAATCCCGTTATCGCTAACTTCGATAACAGTCAGAGCATCGTCGCTATAAGTGTGCAGATTAATCACGCTAGCCCCAGAGTGCTCAGCTGCATTACGCAAGAGTTCAATGGCTATGGGGCTAAGCACTTGATCAAGCGGGATGGTCAGATCAACTTTGCCGAGACGATCACCGCAGATCGCGACAGCTAGTTCACCCAAGTCAGGTGAAGTGCTACGTAGATTCAGGATCTCGCGACGAACTTTTTCAATTAGACCAGTAACTTCAAACCTAAGGGTTCGCAGTTCAGCGCGGGTAGAAGTTGGTAACTCAGGTGCACCGAGAGATTGGTCAAGTGAGTAACCCAAGGCAACCAAATCTTGCGCTATTCCATCGTGGATATGGCGCGCAATCTGGTTTGTGCCTCGGGTATTCAATTACTCTTTTTCGTAGAGCGCTTCGATTTCAGCTGCGAATTCTTGCGCGATCACATGGCGCTTGATTGATAGCTTTGCAGTTAACTGACCGCCGGCAATTGTGAAGTCGGTAGTTAAAATTCTGAATTTACGAATTGATTCAGCCTTACTTACCGCTTTATTAGCTTCATCAACTGCAGTTTGAATAACACTAATTAATTGTGGGTCGACTGCTAATTCAGCCATTGATGCGCCTTGTTTCTTATTTGCTGCGATCCAAGGCTTTAACAAATCTTGATCAACGGTAATTAGAGCGCCAATGAATGGACGAGCATCGCCCACAACAACACATTGGCTAACTAGTGGATGTGAGCGCAAGCGATCTTCTAGAACTGCAGGAGCCACATTCTTGCCACCAGCAGTAACGATAAGTTCCTTCTTGCGACCAACGATGAATAGGTAACCATCGTCATCTAGCTTGCCCAGGTCGCCAGTCTTAAACCAGCGATCAGCATCGAATACTTCAGCATTGGCGGCATCGTTCTGCCAATAGCCTCGCATAACAATTGGACCTCTAAGAAGTACTTCGCCATCTTCGGCAATTTTGACTGAGGTGCCAGGTATTGGCTTACCAACTGAGCCAACTCGAAGCGCGGTGGATAAATTAAGTGTCGCGCCAGCAGTAGTTTCAGTTAAGCCGTAACCTTCCAAAATAGTGATTCCAGCACCGCGATAGAAGTGACCTAAGCGAGCGCCTAGGGGAGCGCCACCAGAAATTGCTGCCTCAACGCGACCACCAACTGCGATACGGATTTTTGAGTAAACAAGTTTGTCGAATAGTGCATGCTTCAAGCGAAGTGATAGTGAAATCTTCTTGGTATCTAAACCTTCGCTATATGCAATCGCAACAGCAGCAGCTTTGCGGAAGATGTCGCCCTTGCCAGCAGCTTCTGCTTTTGCCTCTGCGCCGTTGTAAATTTTTTCAAAAATACGGGGCACTGCAAGTACGAAAGTTGGCTTGAACGAAGCTAAGTCGGCTGATAAGCGACCAACTGGATCGCTGCAGTGAGCTAGGTGTAATCCGGCAGTGACCGCTCCAATTTGCACCATGCGACCAAATACGTGTGCAACCGGCAAGAAAAGCAAAGTTGAACCATCTGGCTTTAAGAATAAATCCTTAGCGCCTTGCACAACGTTTCCGCACTCAGAAAGGAAATTGCCGTGAGTTAGCGAAACACCTTTAGGTTTTCCAGTTGTGCCCGATGTGTAAATCAAAGTTGCCAAAGTATCTGGAACCAGTGCGTTACGTCGACGATCAATTTCATCATCACCAATGTGAGCACCGGACGCGGTCAAAATATCTAGAACACCATCGGTCATAGTCCAAACATGACGGGTATGAGCTGGCCTCACCGTTTCAACCAATTCACGCAGAGTTGGAGTCTCAACAATGATGCCTACTGCACCTGAGTCATTAAGAATCCAGTCAATTTGCTCAGCTGATGAAGTGTCATAGACCGGCACAACAACGCCGCCGGCATACCAAATTGCAAAATCTAAGATCGTCCATTCGTAGCGAGTGCGAGACATGATCGCAACACGATCACCGATTTGAATACCAGCTGCGATTAAGCCTTTAGCAGCAGTGCGCACTTCGGTTTCAAATTCGCGGGCAGTCACTGGTTGCCAACCTTCGCCAAGTGGGCGAGAGAGCATTATGCGTTCTGGTTCAAACCAAGCGCGTTCGGCGACAAGGTTTGTCAGGTTCCCCTCGGTCGCTGAAGGGACAAGGGCAGGCATGGTCATTTCGTTCATGGGAGAACGCTAGCGTGGCGACGATCAGAAATGGAAGAGGGTACCCTTTGCGCCATGAGCGAATTAAGCAGCGGAAAAATCACTATTGATGCCCCGATCAGCGAGGTGCAGGCAGCCCTTTTCGAGATTGCCAAGTACCCCGAATGGTCGACGTCGATTAAGTCAGTCGAAGTTCTAGCTACCGATGAGCAGGGGCGTTTAACCTCCGGTAAGTTTGTAATCGACGCCGGCATGATGAAAGATAAAGTCACACTTGATTACGAATGGTCAGAGGCTCCCAGCAAACTTTCATTTTCATTTAATGATGCCGATTTATTAACCGGCATGGAAGGTTCTTACACAATTAAGAAAATTGATGAGGACACCACTGAGGTCACTTATGAAATGGGTGTTGAAATCTCGATGCCAATTCCAGTAATGATGCGCAAGAAAGCTGAGCAAACGACGATTGATCAAGCTCTTGATCAATTGAAATCGCATCTAGAAGGCTAAATAGTTCATGTCTTTAACTATTGGCGTAGATGTTGGCGGCACCAAAGTTCTAGGTGGCGTGGTTGATGCATCTGGAAGAGTTTTAGCAACCTCACGTCGGGATACTCCGCGCGAAGGTGGCAGTGAACTGACTAAAACTATCGCTGCAGTCGCACTTGAATTAATGCAGCAGCATTCAATTACCGCAGTTGGAGTATCGGCTGCTGGTTTTGTTTCCTCAGATCGTAAAACGATGTTGGCTACCCCAAACATTGCCGATTGGAATGGCGTTCAATTAGAAGTTGAATTAACAAAGTTGATCGGATTACCAGTTGTAATTGAAAATGACGCTAATGCGGCAGCTTGGGGTGAAGCAAAATTTGGTGCCGGTCGCAATCAAGCACACATGATGATGTTGACTATTGGTACTGGTGTAGGCGGTGGCATAGTTGTAAATAATGAGCTCTATCGCGGTGCTTTCGGAATTGCAGCCGAGTTTGGACACTTACGCGTTGTGCCTGAAGGTCATCTATGTGGGTGCGGTGCTAGAGGGTGTTTCGAACAATACGCATCAGGTAGCGCTCTTCGACGTCATGCTCGTGAAGCAATTAGTGCATCACCAGATTTAGCCCGTAATTTGCTGGCGCGCGGTGATGGCACGATCGATGGTTTAACTGGTCAAGCAATCACAGATGCAGCTCGCGAAGGTGATGCTGTGGCACTGGCTGCTTTTCAAACCACTGCACAGTATTTAGGTGCTGGTATTGCATCCCTTGCAGTGTTGCTTGACCCATCTTGTGTTGTCATCGGCGGGGGAGTTATTGATGCAGGTGAAATTTTGTTGGCGCCAACTCGTGAAGCAATGAAGCGTTATATGCCATTTGCCGGTAAGCATCCGTATCCAGAAATTGTGGCAGCCGAACTTGGCAACGAGGCTGGCTTAGTCGGCGTTGCAGATCTAGCCCGTAATTAATTTTCGAACGGGTATCGCAAACCGATCTGACTTCTTATCTCATCTAGCGTTTGCATAATTTCAATACTCATCTTGTGAGTCAACAACGGTGATTCAATTTCACCATTACGAACCATTCGCTCTAATTCAGCAGCTGGTTCGCGAAGTCCACGGCCCTTATAAGTGTTTGGATATTCTGTTGTGGCGCCATCTTGCATAATCAGCCTCATACTTGCGGGGCTGTAGAAAGCGCGATCGATCTCAATTCGACCCAGTGTGCCTGCAATTGTGGCCCGGCAAGGAGTGCTAGTTATAAAAGTTGTCGTGACAATAGCTTGCGCGCCATTTTCATAATCAAAAATTGCCGATGTTTGGCTATCGACTCCCTTTTCTGTGAGGACGCCAGTTGCAGTAATGCGCGCTGGATTGCCAAGCACCAGATGGGCAAATGAGATTGGATAAATTCCTAAATCAAGTAAGGCGCCACCGGCAAAGGAAGGCTCCATCAATCGGGGGATTTCATGATCAATTAAGTATTCGCCAAAATCAGCTCTAACATTTACAACTTGTCCAACAACGCCACTAGTCAAGAGTTCACGCATCTGCGTAATGTGCGGCAAGAACCGAGTCCACATCGCTTCTAGCAGAGCTACGCCATTTGCTCGAGCAGCGGCAACCATGGCCTGGGCTTCAAGTGCATTGACCGCAAATGGTTTTTCACAGAGAACTGGCTTACCCGAGTTAAGGGCCAGAATCGTATTTGCCACGTGTTGTGGGTGGGGCGTCGCGATATAAACCGCATCGATCATTGGATCAGCAACTAGCTCTTCGTAACTTCCATATGAAGTACAGCCTGGAAATTCAAGTGCGAAGTCGCTAGCTTTTTCTAACGAACGGGAACCAACTGCTTGCACGATGTGGCTATTAAAGTAGGAGAGATCACGGGCAAAAGCTTTAGCGATACCACCAGTTCCAATAATTCCCCATCGGAACTCGGGTTTGGAAAACTCAGAGTTAGATGTGTGCGCCATCTTCGCCTTCTTCCCTAGTTGAATTCCATCGATATAAAAGAGTAGCAAGTCCGCCAGTTGTTGCTAATAGTCCCGGCCAAGGTTCGACTCCAAATGGGTCAAATCCAATTACTGCCGAGGCGATAATCCAAATTGGGCCAATGATTATAGCCATTACTGCTATTCGGTTCGCTCGCTCTTTAATTCGACGCAACTCTGGATTCGGTGCAACAAAGTTTTCAGAATCATCAATGGTATCTAGTTGATCTAAATAAGTAGTGGGTGATGATTGATCGAGCGAGAGAGTAGAAACGATCGAATCGAATTCAGCATTTACTAATTCAGAATCGTCATCGTTTCTTAAGTCATGGATATTCTTACCAACAATTTCATACTCATTAATAAGCAGCGGAACTTTGTAATCATCGTCATCAACACTGGCATGCGTAACAATTACAGTGTGGCCTTGCTCTTGAAAACTGGCGCAAAGATCTATGGCAGCTTCAATTGGTTGGCGGACACCAAGAATTATTAAGACTGCAATCTTCGCCTTGTCACCAGATCCTTTAAGAATCAGATCTGGGGGAGTTAAATCATCGCTCACGAGTGCCATAATTGCATAAGAATTCGATGCAATGGAACCGATTTAGCGTTAAATTAGGAAGTGCGTAGGATTACCCTCTAGTCCGAGCGAGATAAGGAGTAACCGAATGGGCAAAGCAGATGATGTCCCTTATGGTCTTTTGCGCTCCTTCCTAACTCCTTTTTTAATGTTGGCATTTAGACCTAAGGTAAAAGGTCTGCGTAATGTTCCACTTAAAGGCCCGGTCATCATGGCTTCTAATCACCTCTCATTTAGTGACTCGATTTTCATGCCGTTGGTTGTTCCGCGCAAAGTTACCTTCTTGGCTAAGAGTGAGTACTTCACTTCGCCTGGGCCAAAGGGACTACTTAAGAAATTAACTTTCATAGCGCTCGGTCAAGTATCAGTAGATCGTTCAGGTGGACGTCGGAGTGAAGCTGCTTTGCTAACTGGCTTGAGTGTTCTAGCTCAAGGAAAATGTCTGGGCATTTACCCAGAAGGTACTCGCTCACCCGATGGTCGCCTATATAAAGGACGCACTGGTATTGCTCGCTTAGCCATTGATTCTGGTGCCCCGATTATCCCGATCGCCATGTTTAATACTGAAAAAATTCAACCAACCGGAACTGTGATCCCAAAAGTGATGCGCGTTGAAATGATTTTCGGTGAGCCAATGTATTTCGAGGGTGATTCAAGTGATCTAAATTATTTGCGCGAAGTCACTGATCAAATTATGAAGAAGATTCAAGAACTCTCAGGCCAAGAGTATGTTGACATTTATGCCACAAAGCGAAAAGAACAGATAGCGGACGAAGAAGAGTAGTTCTTACTCAAGACCCAATCGCTGGGTTAAATAATTACAGGTTCCGCAACCAGAACCTGAGTCCGGGAAATCACCATCGATTACAGTGATTAGTTCTTCTATAACTTTAAAGAAAGTATCTGGTTCGCGTTCAACGGCAACATACTTCTGTTCAACTCCAAAACCGTAATTACTCGCATTGTCGCCAAGGACCGAATTTGGTTTCCAAACCAATAAACCCATCGAGGCAACTTCGCGAGCTTTACCGGCTGATGGATTTTCTAAAGCAAATGCATATGACTCAAGCTGTGGTGCATAAAATTGGCCGCTATCGCGATCTGATTCAGAAACTTTGCAATCTATTAAACCAAGCGTTCCATCATCGTTTTCAGCCAAGACATCGTAAATACCAAGAATCCGCCAAGGCGTTTTAGTGCCATTAATACTTATGTAATCGCTCTTAACCCATTCGCCCCACTTGGTTATCTTGCCGGGGCGCAGTGAAGGATCAAGGTCAGGCATACTCGCACCACGAAACTGGGCTTCTTGTAATTTAGATAACGTTCCTACGATCGGGAACTGACCGGGCAAAGTTACTTTGAACCAATATTTGATCCAGATGCAACGCTTGCAAGTACTCAAACCGAAAGTTAAATCACTTGGAGCGATTGTGTCACGCGCAGGTTTCGCTGGTTTCTTAATCATATGAGTCCGATTGCAGTTGAAAGAATTACTGAAGCACCTAAAATAACCATTACACAACCTCCAGTAGCTCGAAGTTTTTCCAGTCTACTTGTATCTCCTGCTAACCAGGCGCGTGCAGTCCCTGCAAGTAAGCCCCAACCTCCGTCGCTGAAGAAGGCAAGAACTGAAAACAGAGCTCCGAGGAAAAGTAGCTGTCCAGTAACGCTACCGCGATCACGATCGATAAATTGTGGCAAGACGGCAGCATAGAAAACTAAACCTTTGGGATTTAAAACCCCCACCATAAATCCATCGCGTATCGATTGGAAAACTCGAGGCTCTACCGGACCTTGATTAGTCATATCCGCAGCATGAACTTTACGTTTTCTAATTGCATCGATTCCCAGATAAACCAAATAGAGCCCTCCACCCCATTGCACAGCAACGAAAGCTAAATCAGAACGTTGCAGAATCGGACCTAAACCAAAGGCCACTAAAGATGAGAGAACAAAGGCACCAGTTACATTTCCGGCCACCGTAACAACTGCCACCTTGCGACCCCATGCGATTGCTCTTGCGATTACAAAAAGCACGCTAGGTCCGGGCGCTAAAATAATAATCATCGCGGCGATGATATATTCAATGAGTCGCGATGGAATAACCATTTGGCGATTCTAATGCTTAGATCTCAAAACGCTGGGGAAATGCAAAAGGGACCGGTTTCCCGGCCCCTTTTGTCTAAACAGTTCCTATGTTTACTTACGAGCTTCTGCAATCGCGTTCAGTACTCGATAGCCGATTACCGCTACTAGGGTCGCGTTTACGATGCCAGTAAATGTGTAATCACCTCTAGTCCATGAGTAGTCAGCGATACCAATAATGAGCGCAGATGATGCGATCAAGAGGTTTGTGGAATTGGCGAAATCAACTTTGTTTTCGATCCAGATACGGGCACCAAGGATGCCAATCATTCCGAATAGCGCAGTCGATACTCCACCGAGTGCACCCGCTGGAGTAGCACTAAGTACCGCTCCAAACTTTGGTGACAGTGAAAGACCGACTGCGCCGATACCAGCAATCCAGTATGCAGCCGTTGAATAAACTCTTGTAGCTGCCATAACACCGATGTTTTCGGCATATGTTGTTGTACCCGAACCGCCACCGAAGCCGGCAAGAGTTGTTGCAACACCATCAGCCATAAGTGCGTTACCCATTTGATCATCAAGATTCTTGCCGGTCATTGCTGAAACAGCCTTAACGTGACCAACGTTTTCTGCGATCAGTACTAACACAACAGGTAAGAACAGAATCATGATACTCATGTCAAAGGTTGGCGAAGTAAATGATGGAAGCGCAAACCATTCAGCAGCTTTGATTCCATCAGTTTTTACATCACCCATAGCTAGCGAAACTAAGTAACCGACGACTAGGCCAAGGAAAATGCTAATGCGGCTCATAAAGCCTTTAGACATAACCGTAAACAAACCAATGCTGCCCAATGTGATGATTGCGATTAGTGGGTCTGCAGTGAAATTACCTTTTGCAGCGCCAGCTAAATTAAAACCAATCACCATAACGATGGTGCCTGTTACGACTGGAGGCATCAACCAGTTGATCCAACCGATACCAGCGGCCTTAACTGCAAAACCAACTGCAGCAAGTACGGCGCCAGTGAATACGATTCCACCAAGAGCTGCAGCCATTCCGCCTGTTGCATTCGCTGCCATTGCGGCGCCAATTGGTCCGAGGAATGCAAAGGATGAACCTAAGTAGCTAGGTAATTTATTGCCAGTGATGATTAAAAATAGAATTGTTCCTACGCCAGAGAAGAAAAGTGTGGTCGTTGGTGGGAAGCCAGTGATGATTGGGACCAAGAAGGTCGCACCGAACATAGCTGCAATGTGCTGTAAGCCGACACCGATGGTGCGTGGCCAGCTCAGGCGTTCATCAGTTGAAACCACGGCACCGGCAGCAATGCTCTTGCCATCGCCATGCATTTTCCAAGTAAGTAGAGACATATTGAAATAGGCCCTTCCTAATGGCCCCCAATAGATTTGAAGGCGCTAGCAATAGGGTAAATCCGACCCACTGGTAAGTTCTCTACGTCACACGGTGAGTTCACAGAAATCTCGAAACCCCCAGATTGAGCGTGTTTGGGTTGCGCTCAGGCGGGAAATGGGTTTAACTATCGCATCGATATATCGAATAGATATATACATCAGATATATCGGACAGACTAATGACAGCAGGAAGGGGGAGTCGTGCGCTCACGTAGTGAATCACTCGAATTTGCCCTTCTGGGGCTTCTTTCGCAGAACAGTCTTCATGGCTATGAACTGCGTAAGCGCCTAACTGCTATCTATGGGCCATTTCGAGCTCTCTCATTTTCAGTGCTCTACCCGCAACTAAAACGCATGATGCTGGCCGGATTGATTGAAGAATCAACCGAGGCTGCGACCCCACGTCGTTCGCGAATTGTTTATGGGCTTACTGAAAAAGGACGAGATCGCTTTGAAAAGCTAACCGACACAGTAGGTCCAGACACTTGGGAAGATGAAGGATTTGAAGTTCGCTTCGCATTCTTTAGCCCAACATCTACAACCAACCGAGTTCGAATTTTAGAAGGACGTCATCGTCGTTTGAAAGAGAAAGCAGAGATTCTGCGAGGCGAGCTAGAGAAGTCGCCTATTGGAATCGATAAGTACCTAGAGGAGTGGCGACGTCACTCTCTTGAATCAGCAGAACGAGAAATTGTTTGGCTGGAAGACATGATCAAAACCGAGAGGAAATAACGTGAATATCACAACCGGTAAAGGCGATATCCGAGTAGCAATTGTAGGCGTTGGAAACTGCGCTAACTCATTGGTGCAAGGCGTGACCTACTACAAAGATGCAGCCCTTGATCAGGAGATTCCTGGCCTTATGCATGCAACAATTGGCAGCTATCACATCAGCAACGTTAAATTCGTTGCAGCATTTGATGTTGATGCCAAGAAAGTCGGCTTAGATTTAGCTGATGCCATTTGGGCAAGCGAGAACAACACCATCAAGTTCAGCGATGTTGCAAAGACTGGCGTTCCAGTTCTTCGCGGTGTGACAAATGATGGTCTTGGCAAGTATTACCGCGAAACAATAACTGAATCAGATGCACCAGCAGTAGATGTAGTTGCAGTTCTTAAGGAAGAACAAGTTGATGTTTTGATTTGTTATCTACCTGTTGGCTCTGAAACAGCTGCTAAGTACTACGCACAATGCGCTATTGATGCTGGTTGCGCATTCGTTAACGCACTTCCTGTTTTCATCGCTTCAGACCCAGTATGGGCTAAGAAATTCGAAGATGCCGGTCTTCCAATTGTGGGCGATGACATTAAGAGCCAAGTTGGCGCGACAATTACGCACCGCATCATGGCTAAGTTGTTCCAGGATCGTGGTGTTCACCTAGATCGCACCTACCAATTAAACGTTGGTGGAAACATGGACTTTAAGAACATGTTAGAACGCGATCGCTTAGAGTCTAAGAAGATTTCAAAGACCAACTCAGTGACTTCCCAACTCGATCACGATATGGGCGAGAAGAACGTTCACATCGGACCATCGGATTACATTCCATGGCTAGATGATCGTAAGTGGGCCTATGTTCGCCTTGAAGGACGCGCTTTCGGCGATGTTCCGCTAAATCTTGAATACAAGCTAGAAGTTTGGGATTCACCAAACTCAGCTGGTGTAATCATTGATGCGCTTCGTTGCGCAAAGATCGGTCTTGATCGCAAGATCGGTGGCGCTCTATTGTCACCATCTAGTTACTTCATGAAGACACCTCCGGTGCAATACACCGACGAGCAAGCTCATGTTAAGACTGAAGATTTCATTAGCGGAAAGATCGAACGCTAAGAATCTAGGTTACTAAAGAGAATCGCCGCTAGATTATTAAAGAGAATCGCCCCCTGGACCTTACGGTCTAGGGGGCGATTTTTTCCCTCACGGAGAGTTGAGGGTTAAATCGTCGCATCCTCGGAGGTGCGACGAATATGAATTAACCCTGCAATTGATAACAACAGCATCAGTAGAGCGCCAACTAGTGCAGCCAGTGCTGAAATTGAAGCGATCTGTCCTAGCTCCCAGAACGCATATGCATTAAGCAACATTCCGCGCAGTGATTGACCTTTGAATACACTTTCAACGATTGCCGCTTTCTTTTCAGAATCGGCCTGCAAGTCAGCGTTGGTTG
>JAPLAW010000057.1 GCA_026393075.1 Actinomycetota bacterium
GCTGGTTTCAACCCAGCTGAAAAGGTAGAACTCGCTGCAACCATTAAGAAGGTTCGCGATGCGGGCTACACAGTGCTATTAATCGAGCACGACATGTCGCTGATCATGGGAATCTCTGATCGCGTTGTTGTTCTAGATTTCGGAACCAAGATTGCCGACGATATTCCATCTGTTGTGCAAAACGATCCACGTGTTATCGAAGCGTATTTAGGAGTACCAGCAGATGCGTCTTGAAATTAAAGATCTACACGTTCACTACGGCAAGATTGAAGCGATTAAAGGTGTTTCAGTCGTTGTAAATGAAGGCGAAATCGTAACTTTGATCGGTGCTAACGGTGCTGGTAAGACCACGATGCTAAAGACGATCTCTGGTCTGCGCCCAGTTACAACTGGTCAGATCATCTTCGATGGTAAAGATATTTCTAAGGTTCCTGCGCACGAGCGCGTAGATCTAGGTATTTCACAAGCTCCTGAAGGCCGCGGAATTTTCCCAGGCATGACAGTTCTAGAAAATCTTGAGATGGGTAAATTCCACCGCAAGAATCGCAAAGCTGAGATGCAAGAAGACCTCGAAAAGGTTTATCACTTATTCCCACGTTTGAAAGAGCGCGTTAGCCAAGCTGGCGGAACTCTTTCTGGCGGCGAGCAGCAGATGCTTGCTATTGGCCGCGCACTTATGACGCGACCAAAGGTGTTGCTTCTTGATGAGCCTTCAATGGGTCTTGCTCCGCAGATGATCGCAAATATTTTCCGCATTATTACTGAGATCAATAAGACTGGTGTAACCATCTTGTTGGTTGAGCAGAACGCGCAGCAAGCGTTACAACGCGCACACCGTGCATACATTTTGGAAACTGGAAATATTGTTAAGGAAGCTAAAGCTTCTGATCTACTTAATGATCCAGCAGTACGCGAGGCATATCTCGGTACTGGCGCTCACTAAATTAGTTCGCTTTAAAACTTCTTAATCGCGCCTAGCTAAAATCAAACAAGTAATTCGCGCAGTACATGTGCGCTCGCCTGCTTCATTTGTAATTACTATGTCCCAGACGCATAGAGTTTTGCCTAAAGTAATCGCAGTTGCAACTCCGGTCACAATGCCTTCAGTGGCAGACTTGTGATGAGTAGCGTTGATATCTATACCCACAACACTGCGTCCAGGACCTGCATGAATTAGCGAACCAATAGAACCTAAGCTCTCGGCCAATACAACATTAGCGCCACCATGTAGCAAGCCCATTGGTTGACGATTGCCAACAACGGGCATGGTTCCAACTAGTCGTTGCGGGGATGCTTCAATGATTTCGATCCCCATTTTGCTATCGAGTTCGCCAGTTCCTCGGGCACGGATAGCTGCTAAATAATCGAAAGATTCGTTCTGCGTCATAGTCGGTGAGTCTAACGCGATCAACCTAAGATGGGCGCATGACAAAGCGCCTTTTGCTAATTGATGGCCACTCAATGGCTTATCGCGCCTTCTTCGCGCTACCGGCAGAGAACTTCACTACCGTTAGCGGTCAACATACCAACGCTATTTACGGCTTTGCCACCATGTTGATTTCGCTGCTCAAAGAAGAGAAGCCCACACACATCGCTGTGGCCTTTGACGTTTCGCGTAAGACTTTCCGAACTGAGATTTTTCCGGACTATAAAGCTAACCGCGCAAAGACACCCGATGAGTTTCGTTCGCAGATGTCATATTTACATGAGCTAGTTGATTCATTCGGTATCACCCAATTCGAACGCGAAGGCTTTGAAGCCGACGACATCATCGCCACGATTGCAAAACGAGCTGAAGCTGATGGTTTTGAAGTAGCTATCTGTACGGGAGACCGTGACAGTTTCCAACTAGTTAACGACAAGACCACAGTGCTCTATCCAAAGCGTGGGGTTAGTGAAATGGCACGTATGACGCCGGCTGCCGTTGAAGAGAAATATATGTTGACCCCAACGCAGTATCCAGATTTCGCAGCGTTGCGCGGAGATCCGAGTGATAACTTGCCTTCAGTTCCAGGCGTTGGTGAAAAAACTGCAGCCAAATGGATTATCGAATATGGATCGCTAAAAGAGTTACTAAATAAAGCTGATCAAGTGCCTGGCAAAGCCGGCGAATCGCTGCGTGCCAATCTAGATTCCATTGCAAAGAACCGCGAACTAACTCAATTGATACACGATGTTCCAATTGAACTTTCACTTACTGACTTAGCTTGGCAGCCAATCGAAGAAAGTAAAATCGCGCCATTGTTTGCCACCTTAGAATTTCGTACCCTAAAAGATCGACTAGGGCCACTCCTTAATTCAAAGAGCGCCAAGAAAGTCGAAGAACCACTTGCGCTTTTCTCCATAGCTGAAGAAATTACTCCTGCAGCTGCAACCAAAAAAATCATGGCAGCCAAAAGTGAGATTGCATTACTCCCACAATTTACAGACGGTGCTTTAACAAGTTATTCAGTCACACTTGCAAGTGGTGATTCCTTCACCGTAAACAGTGGAGAAATTGGCGACTGGCTCAGCGATGCCTCTATCCCAAAACTTATGCACGATGCCAAAGCACTAGCGCGGGCATATCCCGTTGCTGGTCTGGTCTTTGATACTGAGATCGCCGCCTACTTAGTTAATCCTGGTGTTCGTAACCAAGATATTGCCTCATTGCTTGAACGATGGGGAAGTGGTTCAACCGAAGTAAGCGCTGCTGCGCTATTTACTTTGCGTGAATCACTTCAAAAAGAACTTGATTCCCGATCACTAACCAAATTATTTGTCGAACTCGAACTACCTATCGCAAACTTATTAGCCCGCCTGGAAAACTCTGGCATCTGTGTTGATGAAAGAGAGTTGAATAAGTTAAAGGATTTCTTTGAAGGCGTGGTAGCTCACGAGAGCAAAGCTGCGCATGATGCTGCCGGCCATGAGTTCAATGTGGCATCTCCGAAGCAGCTACAAGTAGTTCTTTTCGATGAACTAAAGCTGCCTAAGACTAAGAAGATTAAAACGGGCTTTACGACAGATGCCGAATCCCTTGAATGGCTCTTTGAAAGAACTAAGCATCCGCTTTTGCAATCGCTACTTCGAATTCGCGAAACCAATAAGTTAAAGACAACGGTTGAAGGACTCTTAAACGAGATTGCCGAAGATGGTCGCATTCATACTCACTTCCAACAGACCGTTGCTGCAACCGGCCGTCTTTCATCTACCGGTCCAAATTTGCAGAATATTCCAGTGCGTACTGAAGAAGGTCGCAAAATTCGCGCCGCTTTCATTGCGGGCAAAGGTTATGAAACTCTGCTGACGGCTGATTACAGTCAGATTGAAATGCGCATCATGGCGCACCTTTCCCATGACGAGAACTTACTGGCTGCCTTTGAAAGTGGCGAAGATTTACATGCCACAGTTGCTGCTGAAGTATTTGGAGTCAATGCAAAGGATGTTGATCCCGAAATGCGTCGGCAGATTAAGGCGATGTCATATGGCTTGGCATACGGACTTTCATCCTTTGGTTTATCGATGCAACTCTCAATTTCACCACCCGAAGCAACTGACTTAATGGATCGTTACTTCCAACGCTTTGGCGGAATTCGTGATTACTTAAAGAATGTGGTTGAAGAAGCTCGCAAAGTTGGTTACACCGAGACCGTGATGGGCCGTCGACGCTACCTGCCTGATTTAACTCATGACAATCGCATGCGCCGTGAGATTGCAGAACGTGCTGCTCTTAACTCGCCTATTCAAGGATCAGCGGCCGACATCATCAAGCAAGCCATGCTTAACGTTGATGCGGCCATGGTTAAAGCTAAGTTGCAATCACGCATGTTGCTTCAGGTGCACGACGAATTGATCTTTGAGGTAGCAAAGGGCGAACTCGAGCAATTAACTGAATTGGTCCGTAAAGAAATGGGCGGGGCATATCCGCTTAAAGCGCCGCTTGATGTAAACGTGGGCTTAGGCAAGAGCTGGGATGAAGCCGCTCACTAATACGTGCTACTTAGTAGTTGGTAAGTTATCTTCCATAGCCAGCAAATCTTCTTCATCTGTTGGAATTCGATCGGCGGCAATTAGTCTGTTCTTTCCAATCAGCAAGAAGAGGTAACCGAGTCCGATACAAACTGAAGTAATCGAAAGTGTAATTTGTGTGCCAATTGTTTCGCAGAGCCAACCACCGATAGCCGCACCCAGCGACATCACTGTTCCTTCAACGGTCCAGAGCAAACCCATGTATGAAGTTGCTGAACCTTTTGGACGAACAGCTTCCATGACTTCCCAATAGAAAACTTGAATTGCACCGCCAACAAAACCTAAGAACGCCCCACCGATTACCATTGACCAGCCTGGATAGGTAAATGCCATGGGTAGCGAAACTAAAAACCAAATTACATAAGTCTTACGTAGTGCTGATAGCGATGAAGTGCGCTTAGAAAGAGTGCCGGCAATTAAGCCACCTGCGATACTGGCAACTCCCATTGCTGCAAAAACCCAAGCAGTTCGGTTAGGGACGTTTTCCAGTGTGGCAAAAGCTGGTACTGCTACATCAAAGATGCCCCAACCAAAACCGATGAACGAGCCTTCCAGCATTAAAAGTCGCAGAGCTGGATTACGCCAGAGTGCTTGCTGACCTTTATCTTTTATTTCCGGTTTCCAGTTACGCGAAACTTGCGAAACCATAATTGCGGTTCCGCCAACGAACATCAACCCTGAAGCAACAGCCAGCGCACTTCCAGGATGAGCAGACAAGGCAAGCGTCGTAGCAACTACCGGGCCAATTACGCCAGCGGTATTCATCATCGAGGTGTCGATTGCATAAGCGGTACGGAGTTGGGTGCCTGAGACAATTGATTTCCAAAGTGGGCGAACTGAAAGATTAATTGGGGGAGCAGTAACTCCCATAATTGTGGCCATAACCAGCAAGACGGTTTTTGATTCCGACATATTTACTACCAAGATCATGGCGGCATAACTTGGGACAAAGACCCGAAGTGGCCAGCTCTGACCGTATTTATCAATTAAGTATCCGCGGTAGCCAGCGGTAAGTGAACCGCCGATAGAATTAAGCCCAAGTGCTAAACCTGCAAATGCGACTGAATTAGTTTCGCGCTGAACCTTAAAGAATATTCCGAGGCCGACCATTCCGTAGGCCAAGCGGGCCGGAAATGAGGCCAGCACTAAAGTCCAAGTGTGTTGGAGGGCGAATACTTCTCTATAGCTCGACATTACGTAAGTGATCCTATCTATCTATGCGCATTACTTATGCGTAATTTGCTCTTAAAAGAGGCGAATTGACCCCATCTAGGCCTCACCCGTACCCTTGCCTCTCGGCCAATCGGTCGACTAGAACTACTACTCATCTGTCCCTACGGAGCAACTTGATTACCTCATCAACAAAAGCAGCATCACCAGTAATTGCAGTAAATGACATCGGATCAGCCGCTGATTTCCTAGCCGCGATCGAAGGCACAATTAGAAATTTCAATGACGGCGAC
This sequence comes from Actinomycetota bacterium, assembly GCA_026393075.1. GTDB lineage: Bacteria > Actinomycetota > Actinomycetes > Nanopelagicales > Nanopelagicaceae > Planktophila. The sequence goes on from JAPLAW010000057.1 coordinate 5,475, forward strand.
TTAGTTACCGGAACAATCGTTCAAGTAGATCGCGACGAAGTACTTGTTGATATCGGATACAAGACTGAAGGCGTAATTCCAGCCCGCGAACTTTCCATCCGCCACGACCTAGATCCATCAGAGATCGTAAAAGTTGGCGAAAGAGTAGAAGCATTGGTTTTGCAGAAGGAAGATAAAGAAGGCCGCACAATTCTTTCTAAGAAGCGCGCACAATACGAGCGCGCATGGGGAGATATTGAAGGCAAGAAAGAGCGCGACGAAGTTGTCATCGGTACCGTTATTGAAGTTGTTAAGGGTGGTTTGATCGTTGACATCGGTCTACGCGGCTTCTTGCCAGCATCGCTAGTTGAAATGCGTCGCGTGCGCGATCTAACTCCTTACATTGGTAAGGAAGTTGAATGCCGCATTCTCGAACTTGATAAGAACCGTAACAACGTTGTTCTTTCACGTCGCGCATACCTAGAACAAACACAATCAGAGTCACGCACAACATTCCTAAATCAACTACAAAAGGGTCAAGTACGCGATGGTGTGGTTTCATCAATCGTTAACTTCGGTGCTTTCGTTGATCTTGGTGGCGTCGATGGTTTGGTTCACGTTTCAGAGCTTTCTTGGAAGCACATCGATCACCCTTCAGAGGTTGTTGAAGTTGGCGACGAAGTAACTGTTGAAGTTCTAGAAGTAGATTTCGAGCGCGAGCGTGTATCGCTTTCACTTAAGGCAACTCAAGAAGATCCATGGCAAGCATTTGCTCGCACTCACACAATCGCACAGGTTGTTCCTGGTGTTGTAACTAAGTTGGTTCCATTCGGTGCGTTTATTCGCGTTCACGAAGGAATCGAAGGCCTTGTTCACATCTCAGAGCTAGCAGAGCGCCACGTTGAAATCCCTGAGCAGGTAGTTCAAGTTGATGATGAACTATTCGTAAAGATCATTGATATCGACCTAGAGCGTCGTCGTATCTCACTTTCATTGAAGCAAGCTAATGAAGGACATGAAGTTGAAATCGAAGCATTCGATCCAACTCAATACGGAATGGCTGCTCGTTACGATGCTGAAGGAAACTTCATCTATCCAGAAGGTTTCGATGCAGATACTCAAGAGTGGAAGCCTGGCTATGACACTCAGCGCATTGAGTGGGAAGCACAATATGCTCTCGCTCAAGAGCGCTTCCTGGCTCACAAGAAGCAGAAGTCAGAGGCAAAGGCAGCTGACGCTGCAGCCGAGCCAGCAGCTGACGCTTCTTCTGATTCTGCAACTTCATACACTTCAGAGACACAGTCAGCTGAAGTAACAACTGAGTCTGCTGAATAACTTAGCTTCTAGTTAGTAGTTAGTAATCTCGATGTTAATCGTGGCCCTAACTGGTGGAATTGGCTCTGGGAAATCCCATGTGGCCAAGTATTTCCATCAGTTAGGGTCTTACGTTTTTGATGCTGACCAATTAGCTCGCATTGCCATTGAGCGAGGCAGTAAAGGTTTCGACGAAGTAGTCACAACCTTTGGCGATCAGATTCTTAAAGATGGCGATATAGATCGACGTAAGTTGGGTGAAATTATTTTTAGTGATCCAACTGCTAAATCTAAGCTAGAAGCGATCGTGCACCCCGAAGTGCAACGGCTATTTGAAGAAGCCAAGAAGTCACTGCCAATGGATGCAATTGTGATTTATGAGATTCCCTTGTTAGCTGAATCAAACTCTCGCAGCCGCTTTGATTATGCAATCACCGTTGAGTCAGATGTTGAGACTCGAACCAGCCGTTTGAAAGAGCGCGGGCTAGCAAGCCATGAAATAGTTGGCCGCATGGCAGCCCAAGCATCACGCGAAGATCGAGTTTCTCACTGCGATTTAGTAATTGAAAATAATGGTGACGAGGACGCACTATTGCGCCGAGTAGAAGAGATTTGGCAGAGCGTACTTCTGCCACTAGCTAAGAACCCTAGTAAATAAATGCGTCCGGTCAGCGACCTGCAGCGCAAAGTAAGCCCCTTTCAAGTTATCAGTGATTATGTGCCAGCTGGCGATCAGCCTGTGGCGATTGAAGAAATTGCCCGTCGCATCAATGATGGCGTACAAGATGTAGTGCTCTTAGGTGCAACCGGTACCGGTAAATCAGCCACAACTGCTTGGTTAATTGAGAAGTTACAGCGACCAACGCTCGTGTTGGCTCCAAATAAACTTCTGGCGGCGCAGCTTGCAAATGAGTTCAAAGAATTGCTACCGAACAACGCGGTTGAATACTTTGTTTCATATTACGACTATTACCAACCTGAAGCTTATGTGCCGCAAACCGATACTTTTATTGAAAAAGACTCTAGCGTTAACGATGAAGTAGAGCGGTTGCGTCACTCGGCAACTAACTCGCTACTTACTAGGCGCGATGTAATCGTGGTCGCAACAGTCTCGTGTATTTATGGCCTGGGTACTCCACAGGAATATGTCGATCGCATGATCCAGTTAAAGGTGGGCGATGAAATTGATCGCAATACCTTGCTACGTCGCTTTGTAGATGTTCAATACAAGCGCAATGACATGGCCTTTGAGCGTGGCACTTTCCGAGTGCGCGGCGACACCATTGAGATTATTCCGATGTATGAAGAATTAGCACTTCGCATCGAAATGTTTGGCGATGAGATAGAACGAATCACGACGCTACATCCGTTAACTGGCGAGATCATTCGCGAAGAAACTGAAATGTATGTTTTCCCAGCGACTCACTATGCCGCTGGCCCAGAGACCATCAAACGAGCGATCGCCGATATTGAGGCTGAGCTAGCGGTTCAGTTAGAAGTTTTTGAGCGCCAAGGCAAACTACTTGAAGCTCAGCGATTGCGTATGCGGACAACTTTTGATCTTGAAATGATGGCGCAACTGGGCTTTTGCTCAGGTATCGAGAACTATTCCCGACATCTCGATGGTCGCACGACAGGTTCAGCTCCACACTGTTTGCTCGATTATTTCCCCGAAGATTTCTTACTCGTAATCGATGAAAGCCACGTAACTGTGCCGCAGATTGGTGCGATGTTTGAAGGCGATGCCTCACGTAAGCGAACCCTGGTTGAACATGGTTTCCGTCTGCCAAGTGCCCTTGATAACCGCCCGCTACGTTGGAATGAATTCTTAGAACGAGTTGGTCAGAAAGTGTTTCTGTCTGCAACACCTGGCCCATATGAGCTAACTAAAGTTGAAAACGATGTGGTCGAACAAGTTATCCGGCCTACCGGTTTAGTGGATCCACAAATCATCATTAAACCAATCAAGGGTCAGATTGATGACTTGTTGCTTGAGATAAATAAACGAGCAGAGCTAAATGAACGTGTTCTAGTAACTACATTGACTAAGAAAATGTCTGAAGATTTAACTGATTATTTGCAGGGCAGGGGAGTACGGGTCCGCTACTTACATAGTGAAGTAGATACCTTGCGCCGCGTTGAACTTCTGCGCGAACTGCGAAATGGTGAGTACGATGTTCTAATCGGTATCAACTTACTGCGTGAAGGTCTGGATCTACCTGAGGTTTCACTTGTCGCAATTCTCGATGCCGACAAAGAAGGCTTTTTGCGTTCGGCAACTTCACTAATTCAGACGATCGGCCGTGCTGCTCGAAATGTTTCGGGCGAAGTTCATATGTATGCCGACAACATCACTAAATCTATGGCTAAAGCAATCGATGAAACTAATCGACGTCGGGCTAAGCAAGTTGCCTATAACCTCGAACGAGGTGTTGATCCGCAACCGCTACGTAAGAAGATCTCTGATATCACTGACCTGATTAACAAAGAGGGTGAAGATAGCGATCTGCTGTTGGCATCGGGCAAGAAATCTAAGTCAGGTATTCCGGCCATTGGTTTCCATACGAAATCGATTCTTTCTATGCCGCGACAAGAGTTAATGGGCTTGATAGAGTCGCTCACCGATCAGATGCGCAGCGCTGCAGCGGATCTACATTTTGAACTTGCTGCGCGTTTGCGTGATGAGCTCAAAGAGCTAAAGCGCGAGCTACGAAATATGGAAGAAGCGGGTCATTAATAGATGAGCATTGATAAGTTAGTAGTTCGCGGTGCCCGCGAACACAACCTCAAAGATGTCTCAATTGAGCTACCCCGTAACTCGCTAGTTGTATTTACTGGCCTATCGGGTTCTGGAAAATCCTCGCTAGCTTTCGACACCATCTTTGCCGAAGGTCAGCGCCGTTATGTTGAGTCCCTTTCCGCCTATGCCCGTCAGTTCTTGGGGCAGATGGATAAACCAGATGTCGATTTCATTGAGGGCTTATCACCGGCAGTTTCGATTGATCAGAAATCAACTAACCGAAACCCACGTTCGACCGTGGGCACCATTACTGAGGTTTATGACTATCTGCGCTTGCTCTTTGCTAGAGCCGGTCGCCCGCATTGCCCAAAGTGTGGCCAGGAAGTTACTAGACAATCACCGCAAGC
>JAPLAW010000008.1 GCA_026393075.1 Actinomycetota bacterium
AGCTCTACGAATAGTACGTAAAGGATGTATAGGAATGGAAGTGTTGATAGAACACCGTAAAGAATCTGTGTGTTCTGGTCGTTTGAGATTTCACCTGGGTAACCAAGTGCGATCATCGCAGCTGAAGCTGGAACCAAACGAGTGATAAGTGAACGTGAAACTTCCTTTGCGAGTGCAAGCACTGCAATTACTTCTACTAGAAGTAGGGGAACAGTTAATAGCCAGTCAACATAACGGTATGCCTCATTGAATGCACCTTGATCGCCAGAAACCTTAACGGCCATTGCGGTTGATGCTTCGCCGAATGAGTTGAAGATACGCCAGTAGTGGTAGCCAGCAATGAAGGTAACCATTGATGACATTACAAGGGCGTTACGGTACTTAGGCAATACTCGAGCTTGTGACACAAGTGTGTACACGGTGCATGCGAGCATTGAAATTAGACCAAATGAAAAAATGTTATAAACAAGATTCCATTGATCGGAGTTGAGAGTAATCATCTAAATAAGCCTCCGTGGGGCTTGGTGAAACCAGGCCTCGGGCGAGGCTGGCGTTCGCATACTTACCCGGTCGCCTTACGAGAAATCATATGAAAGTCTCGTCTGGCAGCCGAAGTTTTATTCGAACCAAGGTAAATGGTGCGCTTGATTTGGGGTTTTCGCAAGAATAAATGCGACCGATTCGCAACTTTTTTTAATAATTCTCGGCAGGTAGACTATTTAGTGCTGGTTTAGGGGCTATGTCAGCGGGTTATCACTAGATTCTTAAATGTTTGAGTTACTATCAAAAAAGGACAAAAACGACAGATGTCAGCTGCGACCGGATTACAAGTCCCGCAAGCAATGGCAGATGCAATTTTGGCCCAAGCCCGAGCCGAGTATCCGAATGAGGCATGCGGCGTAATCATCGGCCGTAATGGAGTCGCCGAACGTCTAAAGCCCATGTTCAACGCAGCGGCGTCACCAACTTTTTACGAATTTGATCCGAAAGATTTGTTAGCGCTATATCGCGAAGTCGATGACAACGATGAAGAAATTATTGTTATTTATCATTCACATACCGAGACCGAAGCGTATCCATCACGCACAGATATCTCTTATGCCGGTGAACCTGGTGCGCACTATGTATTGGTCTCTACCCGCGAAGAGATTGCACCTGCAACTGAATTTCGTTCTTATCGAATAATTGATGGTGTAGTTACTGAAGAACCAGTTGAATTTATTCTTTAAAGATTAAATTAGGCGTGCACATAATAGTTTTATCCGAATTCAATTTGTATCAACAACCATAACCAGAGAGAATTAAGACATGAGCGCAACTGTTGAAGTCCGTATCCCAACCATTCTCCGTCCTTTTACTAAAGAGCAGAAGTTGGTTACAGCTACCGGTGCTGATCTTTCAGCTGTTATTTCAGACCTAGACGCTCAATATCCAGGGCTAGCTGATCGTCTTCTTGAAAATGGCTCGCTACGTCGCTTCATTAATATTTACGTTAACGATGAAGATGTTCGATTCATTGGCTCTTTAACTGCGCAACTAAAGAGCGGTGACTCAATCACCATCTTGCCTGCTGTCGCTGGTGGCTAGTAATGGCTCGCTTTGATTCGCTCGAAGATTCAGTCGGGCACACTCCGCTAATTGGTTTGCCCCGACTTTCGCCAGCACCAAATGTGCGGCTATGGGCGAAGATGGAAGATCGAAATCCAACTGGTTCAATTAAAGATCGCACCGCGATTTCCATGATCGATGCCGCCGAACGAGATGGTTCGCTAAAACCTGGTGCCACAATTCTAGAACCAACAAGTGGCAATACTGGAATTTCATTAGCGATGGCAGCAAAAGTTCGCGGTTATAAATTGATTTGCGTAATGCCCGAAAACACTAGCCCGGAACGCAGGCAGTTACTTGAAATGTGGGGCGCAAAAATTATTTCTTCCCCTGCCGCAGGTGGCTCAAATGAGGCAGTGCGTGTTGCGAAAGAGTTAGCGGCACAAAATCCAGAATGGGTTTTTCTATATCAATATGGCAACCCAGCAAATACCGAAGCGCACTATCGCGGAACCGGCCCAGAAATTTGGCAAGACCTACCAACAGTGACGCATTTCGTTGCTGGCCTAGGAACCACTGGAACCTTGATGGGTGCCGGTAAATATTTGCGCGAACAGAATCCCGATATTGCAATTGTTGCGGCCGAACCACGTTACGGCGAAGTTGTTTACGGACTACGTAATATCGATGAAGGTTTTGTTCCTGAACTCTACGATGCGTCAGTTTTAACAAGACGTTTTTCAGTAGGTGCTGAAGATTCAGTTCGACGAGTGCGTGATCTATTAGAAGTCGAAGGAATCTTTGCTGGCATCTCAACGGGTGCAATTTTGCATGCAGCCCTTGCCATGGGCAATGAAGCTATTGCAGCTGGAAAATCGGCCGATATCGCCTTTATTGTCTGTGATGCAGGTTGGAAATACTTATCTACTGGTATTTATGGCGCTGCTAGCGAAGCTGCTGCCGAAGGATTAGATACGCAACTCTGGGCATAAGGGTTTGGGCATAAGCGCGATTTACCGCTCTTTTCACCTCGCCCGTTAGACTTCAACACATGAGTAACGCGCCTATCGGAATCTTCGATTCTGGCGTCGGCGGATTAACCGTGGCTCGCGCAATTCTTGATCAATTACCAAATGAATCCACTCTTTATATCGGCGATACAGCGCGCGGACCATATGGCCCACGCCCATTGGCCGAAGTTCGTGAGTTTTCACTTGAGTTAATGGATTTTCTGGTTGCGCAAGGCGTGAAAGCAATTGTCATCGCATGTAACACTGCAAGTGCTGCCATGTTGCGCGATGCCCGCGAGCGTTATTCGATTCCGGTAATTGAAGTAATTCAACCGGCAGTACGTCGTGCAGTTGCCGCAAGTCGCTCAGGTCGAATTGGCGTAATCGGAACTCGGGCAACTATTGATTCAGCTGCTTACTTAGATACTTTTGCCGCTGCGCCTCATTTAGAGATCACGTCAATAGCTTGCCCTCGCTTTGTTGAATTCGTCGAACGCGGCGAAACTTCCGGTGCTGAAATTACCAAGATTGCGAAAGAGTATTTGACCGAAGTCATGAAAGCCGACGTAGATACTTTGGTTTTAGGCTGTACCCACTACCCATTGCTAACTGGTGTGATTTCATATGTAATGGGTAATAACGTTTCGCTAGTTTCTAGCGCTGAAGAAACTGCGAAAGATCTTTATCGCATCTTGGTAGAAAGTGATTCTTTGCGTACCGATAACAGCACGCCAGCAACTCATCGTTTCCTAGCAACCGGCGATGCGGCTGCTTTCGAAACGCTAGCACGAAGATTCTTAGGCCCAGAAGTCGGTCAAGTAGAACATCAATCGTTAACTTAAGTTCTAACTAGAATTAACAAAATAAATATTCACCAACTAAAACGAAAGAAGACTGAGGAAATGATGACAACCACACGCAATGATGGCCGCGCTGTAACTGATCTGCGCGAAATTAAGATCACTCGCAAGTGGCTTGATCACGCTGAAGGCTCCGTATTAGTTGAGTTCGGCAAAACCCGAGTTCTCTGTGTTGCTTCATTTTCACCAGGTGTTCCTCGTTGGTTAAAAGACAGCGGTACTGGCTGGGTTACCTCGGAATATGCGATGTTGCCTCGTGCAACTCATACCCGTTCTGATCGTGAAAGTGTTAAAGGCAAATTGGGCGGTCGCACGCAAGAGATTTCTCGTTTAGTTGGACGATCATTGCGCGCAGTAATTAACACCAAAGAACTTGGCGAAAACACGATTGTGATTGACTGCGATGTTTTACAAGCTGATGGCGGAACTCGCACTGCTGCAATCACTGGTGCTTATGTTGCGCTAGCTGATGCAATCACCTGGGCAAAGAGTCAAGGTCACATTAAAGCAACTGCTAATCCGCTATCTGATTCAGTAGCAGCAGTAAGCGTTGGCATTGTTGGTGGAGTTCCAATGCTTGACCTTTGTTATGAAGAAGATGTGCGCGCAGATACCGACATGAATGTTGTTTGCAGTGGCGATGGCAGATTTATTGAAGTGCAAGGCACTGCCGAAGGTGTGCCATTTGATCGCGATCTACTAAATCAATTATTAGATTTAGCAGTTGCTGGCTGCAAAGATTTAGGAAAACTTCAAACTGCTGCACTAGCTAAATAGCAAGTAGCAATAAATTAATCTAGGAGAACGATGAAAGATTTAGTTTTAGCTACGCGCAATAAAGGCAAGATCGAAGAATTCCGACGTATCCTCGATGAATTAGCACCCGGAAGCATTCGATTACTTGGGCTAGAAAAATTTCCCGAAACTAGTGATGTAGATGAAACTGGCGATACTTTCGAAGAGAACGCGCTTCTTAAAGCTCGTTCGATTTGTGCCGAAACCGGGCTACCTGCGATTGCAGATGACAGCGGCCTTTGCGTTGAAGCACTTTATGGCGCACCTGGAATTTATTCGGCTCGATTTGCGGGCACGCATGGTGATGATGCTGCAAATAATGCGAAACTTTTGCAAGAGTTAATACACGTGCCTGACGGAAAAAGAACCGCTTACTTCATTTGTGTGACCGCGCTTGTAATGCCCGATGGCCGCGAAGTCACCCGCGAAGGGCGTTTTTACGGCTCTATCGGCCACGAACCGATCGGTAAAAATGGCTTTGGGTACGACCCGCTATTTCAGCCCGATGGATTAAGTATTTCCAGCGCACAAATGAGCGCTTCCGAGAAAGATGCCATTAGCCATCGTGGAAAATCGCTACGCGCAATAGCCCCCTTTGTCTTAGAAATGCTCTAACCGCTGCGGTAACCTTGGCTTATCCGAGTGCGTTACTTGCGCGCGTACCGCTACCCAAGGAGTTAACGTGGCTGTAAAGAAAAAAGTTGCTAAGAAAGCAACAAAGAAAGCACCTGCTAAAAAAGCTGCGGCTAAAAAGCCAGCAGCGAAAAAAGCTGTAGCCAAAAAGAAAGCCGCTGCCAAGAAGTCAGCTGCTAAAAAAACTATTAAGAAAGCCGCTGCTAAGAAGCCGGCAAAAAAAGTTGCTAAGAAAGCAGTTGCAAAGAAGAGGGTTGCGAAAAAAGCTGTTGCTAAGAAAGCAGCTCCAAAGAAGCGCGTAGCTAAGAAAGCTGCTGCGAAAAGATCTTCTGCTGCAACAGTTCGAGTTCCAGCAGTTCCAGTTACTTCATCTGCGCCTCGCACTGCAGCACCAGTTGCTCCAGTACGCCCAGCCACATCAGCACCTGCTGCCAAACCACAACAAGGCGCATCAAGTCGCGTTGTAATGGCAGTAATTGTTGGTATCGCACTACTAGCTTTCGTAGTTTGGTCACAATCATCTTCAAAAGACGATGATGCCGCACCAGCGCCAACAGCAAGTGAATCAACTGAAGCGTCTGCAACTCCAACTGAATCAGCATCAACTGGTGCCGCAGTTGCTGCGATCGAAGCGCCAGCAAAGTTTGTGGCTCTTGGTACAGCCGACGGAATCACTTTGCGTTGGGTTGCCCCAACTGCAACAGACGGTTTAACTGGTTACCTAGTTGAAATCGCACCAGATGGAAAAGAATGGCAGAGCGTTGCCACAGTTCCAGCTGATCAAACAACTTTAGATATGGCTAAGAGCGAAGGCGGCTGGACTCAGTTCCGAGTTTCCAGCGTTTACTCAGATGGCCAAGTTGCACCAGCAAAGATTTTCGGATTGCCTGGTCAATACAAGTAAGCAGATATCAGAAATAAAGAATTGATAAGAAAGACCTCGAGTAATTTACTCGGGGTCTTTTTTATTTCTTAGCAATTACTTAGGCAGGGCTCTTACTTGTTAAGGGCTTCCATAATGGCCGACACATAAACCTTGATTCCAGCTGGCCTTAAATGAACGCCATCAGGTGCGAAATACTCCGGGTGGTTCTGCGAGATCGTGGCCCAATCGACAACTTGAGCACGTGGATTAGCAGCGGCGTATTCAGCAATTAGCGCATTGTTTTCATCGCGCCAAGGGCGTGGCACTGCAGTATTCACAACAATGATCTGACTTTGATTAGCTACCTCTGCAAAAACCTCTGCCACTTGAGTTCGGGTAAGTAAGTTGTTATTTCCTAAATCGAAAATAATTGGCGCATTGCCAACAGATAATTTGTCACGCTTTATAACTTCCAATAGCTCAGGTGCTTGTCGGCCAACCCGAGCATCAATTAATCCGATTGTGCGCAGATCGCCAAGTTCATAACGGATACCGAGAATAACTGAATCGCCAGTGACCCAAAGATCAGGTAATCCCACATTTGAAATCACCGGAGGTTTCTGCGCAGAAGGTTTAAGTTCTTGGGTTAATTCCTTCTCGAGCGCAACTGCTTCTCGATCGGCAACTGAAATTGCAATTGCACTTATTGCTGTGGTTGCAGCGAGAAGTGCGATGATGCCAACTGCGACAGATGTCTTTTGCCGAATGCGAACTTTCTTTGTTCGATACTTCATTCCGCGGAACCAAGATTCAACCGCGCCACTTCGAACTGGTAGTTCTACTAACCGTAATGAAATGTCAGCAAGAGCTAAAACGATTAAGAAACGCACGGTGTAGAGCGCCCAATCTTGCCCAGCTAGATCAACGCTAGGGCGAGTTAATTGGAAGACAATCCAGTGCCATAAGTAAATGGCATATGAACGTTCGCCAATCCAGACCAAGGTGCGAGTGCGCAGTATTGGTGCGAAGCGAGAAGCTGGGTGCACAATCGAAGTCAAAATTGCACAACCGAATATTCCGGCAAGCGGGAAAGCTATTCGATAAAGCGTGGTGTCACTTTCGTTAATTAATAAGAACGCGCCGAGGATTCCAATAAATCCAATTACGCCAACCCCATCAACGAAATCTTGCGCGCGCTGCGTTACTTCGCTTTTCAAATTTTGCGGGATCCAACTAACTGCCAGAGCCGCGCCTAGGAATAAGCCAATGCTGTGGGTGTCGGTTCCAAAGTAAACATGGCTAACTTGCGAACTACTTGATGCGTCAAGTGAGAGCGAAACAATAAATAGCGTGATTCCTGAAATTGCCGCAATCGTTAACGCCGCCCCCGGAATTCGCTTTTTGCCAAACCACTTAAGAATAAGCAACAGCACCAGGGGCCAAACTAGATAGAACTGAGCTTCAACGGCGAGTGACCAAGTGTGCTGCAACAGCGGTGGGCGACCAATGGCCTCAAAGTAATCGGTATGGCGGAAAACTAGCCACCAATTCATGCCGCCGAAGATAGAAAATGGTGCATCGCTAACTAAACGTCGAGTTGTTTCAGGTGCCCAGATGCCAACAAAAATTGCAGTTCCAAAAATCATAAAGAGCAATGGTGGCAGCAATCGCCGCACACGTGCCAGATAAAACGCTCGTAGATCTAAACCGCCGCTACGCTGAATCGAATCGAGTAGTAGACGAGTGATTACATAACCAGAAATTACGAAGAAGAGATCAACGCCCAGAAATCCGCCGGGAATCCAGGAAAAACCTAAGTGATAAAGCATTACCGCGATTACTGCGACGGCGCGCAAACCATCAATCGCAGGGATATGGGTGATCCCAAGTTTTTTAGATGACATGACTTTTGGTAATCGGTAAGAAACTACTTACGTTTTGCAGCAGCTTTCTTTACTGGTTTTTTAGCAGCAGCCTTTTTCGCAGGTTTACGACCAGCCGACTTTGCTTTCTTTGGTGCCTCGATTGCAACTTTGGTGCGTTCGCTGGCGACACGAATTGGGCCACGGTTAATAAGTGTGTCGTCAGCATTTAAGTTCTGAAGAACTTGCTCTTGTAATTGTTCTAATCGCTCAAATGAACTCTGCAGACGAGCACGCGATTGCTGAATTGCGCTTTCGGCCTGGTCAAGAGATTGGGTCTGCACTTTGTATAAACGCTCAGCTTCGGAAATCACACTTGCTAGCCACTGGCGATAGCTGCCGACTTCACCGGTTGCTTCGGTAATGATGCGTTCGCCTTCGCGACGAGCAGCTGTTGCTAGCGCAGTTACTTCGCGCTTCTTATTTTCAAAAAGAGTTTCGGCTTCGACTTCAGCCTTGGCAACCATTTCTTCAGCTTCAGATTCAGCTGCCTGCAAATACTTGCGGCCACGGGTTTCGGCGCCAGCAAGAACTGAACGAGCTTTTTGCTCGGCATTTTCTAGCGCATCTTTTGACGCACGATTTGTTTCAGTCACTAAGCGATCAGCGGCAGCTTGTGCTTTTGCTTCGCGAAGTTGTGCCGACTTGATCATGGTCATGGCAGTTTCAGTTGCCAGAATTTCAAATTCTTCTTTTGATAGCGTGGTGATGTCGCGGCGTGAGCGCAGATCGTTTAACTGTGCTTCAAGCTCGCGAATGCGATCAACCGAATTTGGTTGACTGCTCTCTTCGCCTTTAAATCCAACCCAGTTAAGGAAGGAGTTCTTCTCGGCCATCGCTACCTCTTTATGCTCTTTAAACACTTACGGAAGGCTTAGATTAGAGCAAAAGCGCCATACCTAAAAGTGGGGTTAGCGCAGGGCTGATGCGGGGTGAAAATGGGCTTAATTAGCGGGATCTATAAACGGCAACACAGATTGCCACATACTGCGAGATCCAAGCCGCGAGTACGAAGATATGGAATAGCTCGTGAAAACCAAAATATTTTGCCTCGCGCCCTGGTCGCTTGAGTGCGTAGAAAATTGCGCCAATTGAGTAGAGCAGGCCACCGAAAATAATTGGCAGTATTACCCACCAGCCACCAGCTCGATAAAGATGTGGCGTATAAATAATTGCAACCCAGCCGAGTACTAAATAGTTAGCAACATATAACCAACGTGGTGCTCCAATCCAGAAGACTCGAACTGCAACACCAATCAAAGCGCCTGTCCAAATAACTGAGAGCAAAATTATGCGATCGCGACCTTCTAGCAAAGTAACTGCGAACGGGGTATATGAACCAGCAATCAGTAAATTTATATTGGCATGATCCCAGCGACGCCAAATTTTCTTTTTAGCCGGCGACCATGGAACGCGGTGGTAAATTGCCGAAACACTAAATAATAAAATTGCAGTTAGCGAATAAAGTGCAATCGCAAATTTGACTGAGTTACGACTAAGCAGAAAGAGAACGAGCGAAGCAATGATCACTGCCGGAGTCGCCCCTAAGTGAAACCAACCACGCAATTTAGGTGGCACTACTGGTTGACTCATGGCCACGCTCGCTCTCGATAATTAATTAAGCAGAGCCTAACTTGTTATTACCCAATTGCTGCTGCGAAGCCGACTTCTAAGTCAGCTTTTAAGTCGGCAATATTTTCTAAGCCTAGGCTTAGACGAATTAGCCCTGGGGTGACGCCAGCGGTTAACTGTTCTTCTGGACTTAACTGCGAGTGAGTCGTCGCTGCTGGTTGAATTACGAGCGAGCGCACATCTCCGATATTGGCAACATGGCTAAATAGTTTGAGTGACTCAACGAACTTGCGTCCAGCTTCGACGCCACCTTTAATCTCAAATGAAAGAACTGCACCAGGGCCTTTCGGGGAATATTTCTGGGCCAACTTGTTCCATTTAGATGAAGGTAGGGCCGCGTAATTAACGCTCTGAACATTGGGGTGCGCCTCGAGCCAAGTAGCAATTTCTTTGGCATTTTCGACATGGCGCTCGATGCGCAAGCTAAGTGTTTCTAGACCTTGCGCAAGTAACCAAGCATTGAACGGAGCGACTGCCGCTCCGATATCGCGAAGTAGCTGTAGGCGAATCTTGAAGATGTAGGACAAGTTGGCACCAAAGGCACTACCAACCCCAAGAGCTTGCGCGTAAACCAAACCGTGATAGCTAGGGTCTGGTTCGTTAAAACCCTTGTACTTTTCTGGGTACTGCGCGTAATCGAATTTTCCAGAATCAACGATTGCGCCTACTACAGCATTGCCATGACCAGATAAGAATTTAGTTGCGGAGTGAACTACCACATCAGCACCGAATTCAATTGGTTTAATTAAATAAGGTGTCGCAACAGTGTTATCAACAATGAGTGGAACACCAATATCGTGTGCAACTTTAGCTACACCTTCGATATCTAGAATTTCATTTGCGGGATTCGCAATAGTTTCGCCAAAAAACGCTTTGGTATTTGGTCGAGCTGCCTTGCGCCAACTTTCTAAATCTGTCGGATCTTCTACGAAAGTAACTTCGATACCAAACTTAGGAAGCGTATAGTGGAATAAGTTGTATGTTCCACCGTAGAGACTTGGGCTAGAGACAATATGGTCGCCAGCTTCGGCAACATTCATGATTGCAAAAGAAGTTGCAGCTGAACCTGATGCAAGTAATAGAGCAGCAACTCCACCTTCAAGGGCCGCAATACGTTGCTCAACTGCGTCTTGGGTTGGGTTCATGATGCGGGTATAGATATTTCCTAGCTCGGCTAATGAAAATAGATCGGCAGCGTGCTTTGAATCGCGGAACTGGTAAGCAGTTGTTTGATAGAGCGGAAGTGCACGAGCACCTGTAGTTGGGTCTGCGGTTTGGCCAGCATGAATTTGTAGCGTTTCAAATGAATAACCTTCTGACATTTTATTTAGTCCAATCAGTTACTAGTGGGAGACGGCTATCTCACTTCAGCGTTGAAGAATCATCATCGAAGATGAAGAGCGATGCGAAAACTTAACAAAGATAGAGAAATACTTCTCACGAGTTATTCGTTGCTGCGAGTTAGTTGCAACTAGCGTTGTAGGAAGTTAATTACGAAGCTCACGCACAGATTTAACGAGCAGTGAGAGTAAAGCGGCTACACAAGTGATGCCACCAGTCCACCAAAGCGCATTTGAAATTCCGATTGTTGCTGCAATAGGGCCAGCTATGACAATGCCTAGCGGTGCAATACCAAATGAGCCAAAGGCATCGTATGAAGTAACTCGCGAGAAAGATTCCTCGGGAATGTGTTTTTGCATTGAGGTATTCCAGTTGACCATAAATATTTCGATAGCAAAACCGGAAAATAGTGCGCTGATAATCGGGAAAATAATCGGTAATTCGAGCGCAATCGCGAAATCCCAAAGTGCTGATGTGGCAATTAAGACCATTGATATTGCAAGCGGTCTGGGGAACTTAACTTTCAATGCAACCGCCCCACCGATCATCATTCCAACGGTAAGCGCTGCCAAGTTATATGACCAATGTTTCGGGCCCGCATCGCCTTCGTTGAAAGCTAACGGACCTAAGACTTGCAACATAGATTCAAAGCAAGCATTGATTGCGGCAAATGTAACCACCATTGCTACAACCCAAGATCTAGAGGAAAACTCAATCCAACCAAGCTTTAAATCGTGCAACATTGAATTCTTTTCGCGCACAGGCATTGCTGGTAAATCTATTTTTAGCACCAGCACACCTGCAATGAAGAAGGTAATTGCATCAGTTAGCAAGGCCCAACCTGAGCCATAGAGAGTTACGACGATTCCACCGAGCAAAGTTCCGGCAATAAACCCGATGTTAGTCATCAGGCCAATTACGGCATTGCCATGTTGCAGTTTT
Source organism: Actinomycetota bacterium (assembly GCA_026393075.1). GTDB lineage: Bacteria > Actinomycetota > Actinomycetes > Nanopelagicales > Nanopelagicaceae > Planktophila. Next base: position 11,549 of record JAPLAW010000008.1, read on the forward strand.
TCTTTCGGTAAAATTTCTGGCAACACGCCAGACATAGCTGGCCACCAGAGCGCGTTTAGAACGCCAAAGAGTGCGCCCATCAACGCAAGTAACCAGATTGAAGGAAAGCCAGCGATAAATGAAATCGCACTAACTGCGGCAAAGAATGAACCAATGATGTCAACGGTTCCAACTATGCGATTACGTTTAAAACGATCGCCAATTACGCCACCGAATAACATAAATGCAATCAGCGGAACAAAACGCGCCGCCATGACCAAACTTAAATCACTGCCATCGGCGCCCGGAATACTTAGTACGCCATAAGCAAGTGCAATCGGAGATAAACCATTTCCGAAGTTCGAGATGAAACGCGAAATCGCTAATGAGGTAAAACCATCATGCGAGCGGAGCTCTCTAAGTTGTGTAAGCACTAATTAGTTCTCGCCCCGTAGCGCCTTTTCAATCTGGCCAATGTGATCAAGCGGGTGCGCGGTATAGGCCCGGCACCATTTTTCAATAGAAAATGGCCCACTCTCGGAGTGCAGACCAGACTTACTTAAATCAGCATCAGTTAATCGTTCAATCATGATTAGCGATGAGGCACGTACAGCACTAAAAACCTTTACCGAAAAATCAATTGGCAGCGTCGCATAACCGAGTACAGCTGAATCTCCCCAAGCATTTTCATCGTAACCCTGAATTGAAGTCCCTTCAGGTTCGGCAATTAAGCGGCGAATACGCGCATATGACTGTGCTTCAGAATCAGACATATGGTGAATAACTTGGCGAGCAGACCAGCCCTCAGGGTGTTTAGTATCAAGCTGATCGCTCGGAATACCTGCAACAAGTTTTTCAAATGCTTCAGTGCTTTGGCGGTATGCCGCTGCGATCTCTTTGATACTCATATCAACTCTCCTGAATAAAGGTTAAGAGTTGAACTATAGATTGATTTAAATAATCTCTGCTAACAATTCCGTTACGCGACGCTTGATTTCATCACGGATTACGCGTACAGGCTCGATACCTTGGCCAGCTGGATCTTCGAGAACCCAATCTTCGTAACGCTTGCCTGGGAAGAATGGGCAGGTATCTCCGCAACCCATTGTGATAACAACGTCTGATTCTTGAACAGATTCGGTAGTTAGAATTTTAGGAACTTCATGAGCAATATCTATTCCAAGTTCAGCCATCGCTTCAATCGCAATTGGATTAATTGTTTCTTTAGGTGCAGAGCCAGCAGATAAGACTCGAACTTTTCCGCCAGATAGCGAAGTCATAAAGCCTGCTGCCATCTGTGATCGGCCGGCATTGTGAACACAAACAAAGAGAACTGTTGGCTGCTTTTTTTCATTGCTCATGGTTTGAATGCTAAACCCAAGTTAAAGAAAAATATCTGGATTTAAGTGAACATCTGGCTAATGAATCGAGGAGATAAAAAAATTAAAATGCTGTGTGCGGGAGGCGGGACTTGAACCCGCACGTCCGAAGACACAGGTTCCTAAGACCTGCGTGTCTGCCATTTCACCACTCCCGCTTAAGAGTGCTTACCTAGCCGTGCTGCACTAGGGAAATCTCTGGGTCTTTGTCCGAGAGGTTGTCCGCTAGATACTGGGCAAGATTAGAGGTAAGTTCGGCATAGTTACAAACGAGCGCGTACGAAAGGGTCTTTCCATGGCTTTAACACCAACTCCCGCAGATAAATTCACTTTCGGTCTCTGGACCGTGGGCTGGCAGGCACGTGACCCATTCGGCGATGCAACTCGTGAAGCTCTTGACCCAGTTCGCACAGTTAACGAGCTCGCAGCTCGTGGTGCATATGGCGTGACTTTCCACGATGACGATCTAATTCCATTTGGAAGCAACGATGCTGATCGTCAATCACATATCGATCGCTTCAAGGTAGCGCTTGCGTCTTCTGGAATGAAAGTTCCAATGGCGACAACTAATTTATTTAGCCACCCAGTATTTAAAGATGGCGCATTTACTTCAAATGATCGCGATATTCGCCGCTATTCAATTAAAAAGACAATGCGCAACATCGATCTTGCTGCTGAACTAGGTGCTGAAATTTACGTTGCTTGGGGCGGTCGCGAAGGCGCCGAATCAGATGGCGCTAAAGATGCCTACGTTGCACTTGATCGTTTCCGCGAAGCATTTAACACTCTTGGCCAATATGTTTTAGATAATGGCTACAACATTAAGTTTGCAATTGAACCAAAGCCAAATGAACCTCGTGGCGATATTTTCTTACCAACTATTGGTCACGCATTGGCTTTTATTAATTCACTAGATCATCCAGAACTAGTTGGTCTTAATCCAGAAGTTGGCCACGAACAAATGGCTGGTCTTAACTTTGTGCACGGAATTGCGCAAGCACTTTGGCACAAGAAGTTATTCCACATTGATCTAAATGGTCAGCATGGTCCAAAGTTCGATCAAGATTTAGTTTTCGGTCATGGTGATTTGAAGTCTGCCTTCTTCTTAGTTGACCTGCTTGAACGCTATGAATACAGCGGCCCAAAGCACTTCGACTACAAGCCAGCTCGTACTGAAAGCGATAAGGGTGTTTGGGAATCAGCCACTGCAAATATGCGCACTTATTTAATGCTGAAAGAGCGAGTATCAGCTTTCCGTAGCGATCCACGCGTGATCGCAGCTATGAAGGAATCAAATATTCCGGGCTTAGCTGAATCAACGCTTGCCCCAGGTGAAACTTGGCGCGACTTAGCTAAAGATTCCTTCGATGTTGAAGCAGCTGGCAAGCGCGGTTACCACTATGAAGCACTTGATCAGTTGGCACTTGAGCACCTGATGGGCGCTAAGTAAAACTAGTTCAGATCTAAACGGCACTGCCGCGGCGAGAAACCGCATCAACCCCAGCTGAAACTAATAGCACCGCACCGGTAACAATGAACTTGATGCCGGCTGCGTAGCCGAGCAAACCCATGCCGTTATCAATTACGGCAACTACTAGGCCACCCAGAATCGCATCGCGCATCTTTCCTTTGCCACCGAACAAGCTGGTGCCACCAATAACTGCGGCGCCAACTGCATAGAGCAGAGTTGAAGAACCACCAGTTGTTGGTGAGATTGAGTTTTGGCGTGAGGCAAAGAGCAATCCGGCGATTGCAGATAACGCAGAACAAATCACGAAAGCTGCAATGCGAATGTTCTTAACATTAATACCTGCGCGACGAGCAGCTTCGGCATTTCCACCAACTGCATAGATGTGGCGACCAAATGCGGTGCGACCCAGCACGAAAGTTCCGATTACAAGTAAGAACAAAATAACTGGAACAACGTAGGGAATACCTTTGAGGCTAACCAGTTCGCGATTGTTACTGCGCTCTAAGTTAAGCGCCCACACCGCTAGCCCGGAAACTCCAACCAAACTAATCGTTTTGATTAACCACAACTTGAATAATTCAGCTTTTAAGCCAGCTTTGCGGCGGGCATTTATGCGGCTTAAACCAAGTAATACATAGAAAACTGAGGCGGCAATATAGAAAGCCCAACTTAGCGCTGGTGAGAGATTGCTATTTTGAATCGCTAAAACAGTTTCATCTTCAACGCGAATAGTTCCGCCTTCGCCAGCCAGAATCAGCAATATTCCTTGGAAGCCAAGGAAGGCGGCCAAAGTTACGACGAATGATGGAATTCCGAGTCGCGCGACCAAGGTGCCTAACCCAAAGCCCATCGCCATGCCGACTGCGATGCTGGCAGCAAGTGCGATGTACCAAGGTTGACCATGATCGGTAATCAGAATAACTAGAACTGCTCCGCATACACCTGATGCATAACCAGCAGATAAATCAATCTCGCCAAGTAGGAGTACGAAAATTAGCCCCATCGCAATCACGATTACTGAAGCTGCTTGAGTTAATAAGTTTGCAAAGTTACCAGGCGTTAAGAAAACACTCGACATCGAACCAAAAACAATACAAAGAACAAGTAGGCCCAATACAGCGGGCAGCGCACCAATGTCGCCAGCTTTTACCTTTGACCAGTAATCGTGTGCGGCGCTCTTTAGTGATGTCTCTGTAACTTCAGTGGCTGCAGTAGGAGTACTCATTACTTAACTCCTGCCTTCTCGACACCAGCAGATACGCCAGTAGTGATTAATTCAATTACCTGTCTTGGAATTACCTCATTCTTGGCAACTTGAGCTGCCATGGTGCCGAGATAAAGCGCTGCGATGTTGTCAGCCACTTCAAATACATCGTTGATGTTGTGACTAATCAAAATTACGCCAAGGCCGTTATCGGCTAAACGGCGCACTAAATTCAAAACCTGTTCAGTTTGGGCAACACCAAGCGCCGCAGTTGGTTCATCGAGAATAACTACCTTGCTATTCCAGAGAACTGCTTTAGCAATAGCTACAGTTTGGCGCTGACCGCCAGAAAGAGATGCCACAGTTTGGCGTATAGATTTAACGGTACGTACGCTCAAACTATCTAGAGTTTTGCGAGCAAGTGATTCCATCGCTGATTCATCAAGCACTGGACCCTTTTTAACTTCGCGACCTAAGAACATATTGTGAACGATGTCTAAGTTATCGCAGAGCGCTAAATCTTGATAAACAATTTCAATACCTAAAGCAGTTGCATCGCGAGGGCCAGTGATGTTTACAACTTTGCCATCAAACTTAAATTCACCATGATCTGGTGTGTAGATTCCAGCGATGCACTTAATTAGCGTGCTCTTGCCGGCTCCGTTATCTCCTACTAGCGCTGTTACTTGTCCAGGATGAACATCGAGGTTCACATCCTTTAGAACATGTACTGGACCAAAAGATTTATTAACTCCGCGAAGCGAGAGAATCGGTTCGGTCACTTATAGCTCCTGTTCAATTTATAACACCATACTGCTGAAGGTTGTCCTAGTTTGGTGTTGCTTTACCTATATTGCAAGGATCTTTATCTCAACGCCCAGGATCTTTACCTTAAGACTTAGCGCTAATTAAGAAAGTTCGGCTCGAGACCAATTGGCCCCGAGCCGAACTTTTTACTTATTTAACTCGTTACAGATCGGAAATTAGATTCCGTTTGCTGTGCAGAGGTCTTCCATGTCCATACAAACTGCTTCACGTGTCTGGAAGCCATCTGTGATGACGTCCTTAACGTTGGCCTTTGTGATACCGACTGGAACTAGTAGAACTGAAGGAACATCAATTGTTCCGTTGTTTACTGAACCAGTAGCAGTTGTTGCCTTCTCACCGTTTAGAAGTGCAATAGCAAGAGCTGCTGCGCCTTCCGCTTCAGCCTTGATGGCCTTGTAAACAGTGTTTGAAAGGTCACCAGTAAGGATCGCGCGAAGTCCGTCTGCTGTTGCATCCTGACCTGATACGCAAACCTTGCCGTTTAGCTTGTTCTTCTTAAGAACAGCAACTGCAGCTAAGCCAAGACCTTCGTTAGCTGATACAACTGCATCAAGCTTTCCGCCAGCCTTTGACAACATCTGCTCGAAGATTGTTCCACCCTTTACGTTGTCCCAATCTGGAACTGCTTGATCGTCAACCAAGGTGTAAGCCTTTGAATCGATCAATGGACGTAGTACTGAGTCGTAACCAGCCTTGAATAGTGTTGCGTTGTTATCTGTAGGTGAACCGTTTAGGTAAACAATGCGAGCTGTTTTCTTACCAGCAGCATCTAGACATGCCTTGATGCCTTCACCTTGTAGACGACCAACAGCTTCGTTATCGAATGATACGTAGTATGAAGCTGAACCGTTAAGTGTTAGACGGTCGTAGTCAATTGTTGGAACGCCTTGTGCAGCAGCCTTATCCTGAACAGCCTTAGCTGAATCTGAATCTAGGTTAACCATGATTAGAACCTTGGCACCTGCTGAAAGCATTTGATCAGCAATTGTCTGGAATGCGGCCTTGTCGCCATTTGCATTCTGGATATCGACCTTAACTCCAGCAGCATCGAATGCTGCTTGTAGGAATCCACGGTCTGCTGTTTCCCAACGTGCTGATGAAGCAGCATCAGGAAGAATTACGCCAACAAAACCATCTGCGGCTTTGTCGCTCTTTGAACAACCTGTTAGTGCGATTGCAACTGCAGCAATAACTGCAGTGAACGCAATACGGCGCTTTGACATAGATTGATAACCTTTCGAAAGGTGGCACATCCCTGGTGAAACTTTTTTCAACCAGATGAAGAGGATGAAACCTAGTCTGAAGGTAGTGGGATTTGCCCAAAAGGTCACTAGGAAAAAACGGACATTTAGCACTTAGCTGTTAACAATTTGGTAACTGTTAACTTTGAGAAACTAAGTTAAAAACGAGGCAAAAAACCAGGTTCCTAGCCCAATCCTGGGCGGAGATAGGGATAACCAATGGATAGAAGCAAGATAGATAGGTGTAACGGTAACCTTGCGCGGTGAGCCCAGAAATGAGTACTACCGCCGAATCTACGCAAGATGCGCAAACCGCCCTTGAGGCGCACATCTTGGGCGTAGTCGCGCAGGCAATCGCTCGGGGCGCTTTTACCGGCGCGGTTCCAGGCAGCGTTCGGCTCGAACGACCAAAAAATCGCGACCATGGCGATTACGCAACTTCGATCGCACTTCAGTTAGCTAAAGCTGCGGGTATTGCCCCACAAGAAGTTGCCAAAATTATTGCCGCAGATTTAACCGCTCTCGATGCAATTACTTCAGTTGAAATTGCTGGTCCAGGTTTCATTAACATCACTTTAAATCGCGCTAGCCAAGCCGAATTAGTTCGCACCATTCTTGTTGCTGGCGATAAATATGGTCACGGTAATTCCTTAACTGGTGTCAGCATCAACCTCGAATTCATTAGTGCGAATCCAACTGGCCCATTGCATTTAGGTCACACTCGCTGGGCAGCAGTTGGCGATGCACTTGGTCGGGTACTTGCTGCAGCCGGTGCAAAAGTAACTCAAGAGTTTTATATTAACGATCGCGGAAACCAAATGGATTTATTTGGTGCCTCTGTTGAAGCGGCAGCCCTTGGGTTACCCATTCCAGAGAATGGTTACCAAGGCGAATACATTGGCGACTTAGCCAAAACTTTAGTCACTCAAGATAAAAGTATTTTAGATCTAGCCGGCGAAGCACGCACAATTGAATTCCGTGAGCGCGCTTACAAATTACAGCTTGCCCAACAACAAGGCGTACTTGAAACTTTCCATACTCATTTTGATGTTTGGTTCTCTGAGCGCACACTGCACGAAAGTGGCGCAGTAGAACATGGCATGGATAAGTTGCGTAAGCAGGGTCATGTTTTTGAATTAGAAGATGCCACATGGCTACGCACTACAGACTATGGCGACGATAAAGACCGCGTTTTAATCAAAAGCGATGGTTCGTATACCTATTTCTCCTCCGATACCGCGTATTACATTAATAAGCGCGAGCGTGGCTCTGATATCTGTATCTATATGTTGGGCGCCGATCACCATGGCTATGTCGGGCGCCTAAAAGCCACTGCTGCTTGTGCCGGAGATGACCCTGATTACAACGTGCACGTCTTAATTGGCCAGCTAGTAAAGATTATGGAAGGTGGCGAAGAAGTAAAACTTTCTAAGCGCGCTGGCACAATTATTACCCTTGAAGAGTTAGTTGAAAAAGTTGGCGTTGATGCTGCGCGCTATACCTTGATTCGTTATCCAGTTGAAACCCCAATGGTTTTAGATGTTGATATTTTGAAATCAAATACCAACGAGAATCCGGTCTATTACGTGCAATATGCACATGCTCGAATCGCAGGTGTACTACGCAATGCCGCCGAATTAAATATTTCCAGTGAACTAGCCGACTTTGATCCAGCGCAACTTTCACATGATCGTGAAAATGAATTACTTGGCTCGCTAGCCCAGTTCCCACGTATTGTTGCCAGTGCTGCCGAGCTACGTGAACCACATCGTGTTGCGCGCTATCTCGAAGAACTTGCTGGCGTTTATCACGGCTTCTATGCCGACTGTCGCGTCTTGCCACTTGGCGATGAGCCAGCAGCTGCAGTTCATTCAGCTCGCGCTGCACTTTGCGCGGCAACTAAACAAACTTTAAATAATGGATTGCAACTACTTGGTGTTAGCGCACCGGAGCGGATGTAACGATGTCAATTAATGAATCAATAGCCGCTAATGAAAATATGTGGTCACAGAGCGTTGACCGCAGTGCTAATGAATTAAGCATTAGTGGGATTTCGGCCACAACGCTGGCGAAAGAGTTTGGCACGCCTTCTTTTATTTTAGATGAAGCGGATTTCCGCACTCGCGCATTAGCTTGGAATGATTCGCTGCAGGAAAACTTTGGCGATAACGCGGGCACGGTTTATTACGCTGCCAAAGCCTTTATTTGTACTGAAGTGGCTCGTTGGATTACTGATTTAGGAATCGGTATTGATGTTTGCACTTCGGGTGAGCTAGCAGTTGCCCTTGCAGGCGGCGTAAACCCAGCCAAAATTGAGGTTCATGGCAACAATAAATCCCTTAGCGAGATTGAGCGCGCAGTTGAAGTTGACGTTGGCACCATCGTCATGGATTCAATGCACGAAATCGAGCGCGTTGCCGCAGCTGCAACCAAGTTCGGAAAAGTGCAACGTGTTTACTTGCGCTTAACCCCAGGCATTCAAGCCCACACCCACGAATCTATTTCAACTGCACATGAAGATGTGAAGTTCGGTTTTTCAATTGCTAGTGGTGCAGCTTGGGCTGCAATCAAAGCAGTTCGCAAAAATTCATCCCTCGAACTTCGCGGTTTTCATTCCCACATTGGTTCCCAAATCTTTGGGGTTGAATCATTTGAATTAGCAGCAGAGCGTTTAATTGGGCTACTTGCCAGGTATCGCGATGCCTTCGGTAGCGAATTGCCTGAACTTGATTTAGGTGGCGGTTATGCAATTGCTTACTTACCTGGTGAAGCAACCGTAAACCCAGCAGATGTAATTCCAGCACTTGCAAAAACTGTTAAGGCGGCATGTGCTGCTGCGAATTTAGCAGTGCCTAAAATTTCAATTGAACCAGGTCGGGCAATTGTTGGCCCAACTATGTTTACACTTTATGAAGTTGGTACTACCAAAGATGTTACGTTAGAAACTGGCGAGATTCGCAAATACATTTCCATCGATGGTGGCATGAGCGATAACGCACGTCCAGCTCTTTATGACGCCGAATATTTCGCAATCCTTGCTAATCGCACATCAAATAGTTCAAATAGCAATTCTCGATTAGTCGGAAAACATTGCGAAACTGGCGACATTGTTATTAGCGAAATTGATTTGCCAGCAGATATCGCCCCAACTGATTTAATCGCAGTTCCAGCAACTGGTGCATATGGCCGTTCGATGGCAAGTAATTACAACCATGTGCCAAAACCACCAGTAATTTCGGTAAAAGATGGCAAAGCCCGCGTAATTGTGCGACGTGAGACTGAAGCCGATCTACTAAACCTCGATATTTAACGCGCATCACCCCATCTGTGAAAGAATTGGCCAATGAGCAGCGAACTTAAGACCATCTCGATTGGCATGCTTGGCTGCGGCGTTGTTGGCAGCCAAGTCGCTCGCTTGCTCCAATCTGATCAAGAAGAGCTTTCCAAGCGCTCAGGAGCTGAGCTAGTTTTGAAGAAAATCGGCGTTCGCACAGCCGGTGCTCGCGAAGGAATTCCGGCAGCGTTGCTAACTACTGATTTGTTGTCAGTTGTAAATGACCCAGAAATTAATATTGTCATTGAAGTTTTAGGTGGCATCGAACCAGCCCGCGAATTAATTTTGGCGGCAATTGCTAATAAGAAATCAGTCATCACTGCTAACAAAGCTTTACTAGCAACCCACGGACACGAGTTATTTAACGCCGCCGATGCAGCTGGCGTAGATCTTTACTATGAAGCAGCTGTTGCGGGTGCGATTCCAATTATCCGTTCAATGCGTGAATCACTTGCGGGCGATCAAATTACTCGCGTAATGGGAATTGTTAACGGAACTACAAATTATATTTTGACCAAAATGCATGAAGAAGGTCGCAACTTTGCCGACGTCTTAGCCGAAGCGCAAAAACTCGGGTTTGCCGAAGCAGATCCAACTGCAGATATTGAAGGCCACGATGCAGCTGCTAAAGCTGCGCTACTTGCAAGCTTGGCTTTCCATAGCACCGTGACAATTGATGAAGTTTATTGCGAAGGTATTTCAAATATCAGCGCTGACGATATTGCCGCTGCTAAAGTTATGAATTCTGTAATTAAGTTACTCGCAATTGCTGAATTAACTGTGAAAGATGAAATTTCAGTTCGAGTGCATCCAGTGATGTTGCCACTTACCCACCCGCTGGCAAGTGTGCGCGATGCTTTTAACGCTGTGTATGTCGAATCCGAAGCTGCTGGTCAGCTGATGTTCTACGGTCGCGGCGCAGGTGGTGCTCCAACTGCATCTGCCATCTTGGGCGACTTAGTTGCCGTTACTCGTCACCGTGCATATTCCACAGTTGGATATGGCGAAAGTGATTATGCAGATTTAGATATCGCACCACTTGGCGATGTGAAATCACAATTCTTAATCCGCCTCTGGGTAGCTGATAAATCAGGTGTTTTAGCGGGCATTGCTACTGTTTTTGCCAAGCAAGGCGTATCAATCCAAGGCGTTCGCCAATCCGGCATGGGCCTTGATGCTGAACTAATTGTCGTCACTCACGCAGCTACTGAAGATGATTTAGACGCAACAGTTGAGGCGTTAAAAGCAATGGATATTGTTAAAAATGTTGAGAGCGTAATTCGAGTCGAAGGTGTTGGTGCGTAATGGGTTTGTTTGGAAACAAAACAGCTAAATCTGGTGGCGCACATCAATGGCGCGGAGTCATCGAGGAATACCGCGATCGTCTGCCAGTTTCGGCCAAGACGCCAATTGTTTCGTTGCGCGAAGGTGGCACTCCACTAATTTATGCCCGCTATTTATCTGAACTACTTGGTAACGATGTTTGGATTAAATTCGAAGGCACTAACCCAACTGGTTCCTTTAAAGATCGCGGTATGACAATGGCGATTTCTAAAGCTGCCGAAGATGGTGCTAAAGCAGTAATTTGCGCATCAACTGGAAACACTTCAGCCAGCGCTGCAGCTTATGCGGTTAAAGCCGGCATGCGCCCGGTTGTGTTAATTCCTAATGGCAAAATCGCTATGGGCAAGTTAGCGCAAGCAATTGCGCACGATTCAACTATCCTGCAAGTAAATGGAAACTTTGATGATTGTTTAACTTTGGCCCGCGATCTGGCAACTGATTATCCAGTTGCCCTAGTTAACTCAGTCAATCCATATCGCATTGAAGGTCAAAAAACTGGTGCCTTTGAAGTTGTTGACATGCTTGGTGATGCACCAGATTTGCATGTGTTGCCAGTTGGTAATGCTGGCAATATCACTGCTTACTGGAAGGGCTATCGCGAATATAACCAAGATCGCATCTCTTCTAAGTTGCCACAGATGTGGGGATTCCAAGCAGCGGGCTCAGCGCCGATTGTTAAGAATAAAATTATTACTAACCCGGACACTATTGCTACTGCCATTCGCATCGGTAATCCAGCTTCTTGGGCGCAAGCCATCGAAGCGCGCGATTCATCAGGCGGGGTAATTGATTCAGTTACCGATCGCGAAATATTGGCTGCCTACCGCTTAATTGCAGCTAAAGAAGGCATCTTTGTTGAGCCATCTAGCGCTGCTGGTCTTGCTGGTTTGATCAAATACAAGAAAGCCAAGAAGCTGCCAACTGGCAAAAAGATTGTCATCACTGTTACCGGACATGGCTTAAAAGATGTCCAATGGGCACTTGAAGGCGCTGCCAAACCAAAGATTGTTCCGGTAAATGCTAAAGCTGCGGCAAAGGCGCTTGGGCTATGAGACTGGGTCTGTAAAAAATGGTGAAACCAACTTTCCGCGCAACTCCCAGTCAGATTCAAGTTCCGGCAACTAGTGCCAACTTAGGACCTGGCTTTGATTGCCTTGGATTGGCGCTACAGATGCACGATAAATATGTGGCGCGCGTAATTGATGAACCTGGTTTAGATATCGATGTAATCGGTGAAGGTGCTGACAACCTGCCACGCAATGAAAAGAATCTATTAGTAAAAGCAATGTTTGCCGGCTTTGATTACTTAGGTGGTCGACCACGCGGGCTGGCAATTCGTGCCAAGAATGTAATTCCACATGGTCGCGGTCTTGGTTCATCGGCTAGTGCAATTGTTGGCGGGTTAGCACTTGCTCGTTTACTTGTTTTAGGTGGCGAAGATAAATTAACTAATGAAGTTATGTTGCAGTTAGCCACAAATCTGGAAGGCCATCCAGATAATGTGGCAGCAGCAATTTATGGTGGCGCAACTGTGGCTTGGCAAGAGAACCAACATGGCAAATTAGTTGCTCAAGCAATTTCACTTGCGGTCGATCATCGAATTTCAGCGATTGCATTTATTCCAGAGACCGCTGTATCAACAGCCAAGGCTCGCAAGCTTTTGCCAGAAACAATTCCTTATCGCGACGCTGTTAATAACTCAACAAATACTGCGCTCCTAGTTTACGCACTAACTCTTCGCCCAGATTTATTATTTATTTCAACAGAAGATTTCTTGCATCAGTCATATCGCCAAGAAGCTATGCCAGCCTCTTTTGCGCTATTAACTAAGTTCCGCAGCGCAGGCGTCGCGGCCTTTATCTCAGGAGCGGGCCCAACCGTGCTGGTTCTACATACTGGTGGAGCCACTGAAGTTGCCGAGCTAACTCATGCGGCAGGGGCTAAGTTCCGCGTTGAAGAAGTTGCGATTTCGGCTGCGGGAGTGCTACCGTTCTGACATCTTCTTAGGCGATCTGCCTGTAACACCTGAAGGTAATCTAAAAAAATACCACCGGCTTTCGCCTCAAATATCGTGAAGATATGTAAATATCCTAAATATTTCGCGCATAAGCCATAACTGAAAAGATCAAAATGACCGATACACCTGAAGTAACTCCAGTACGTTCAAGCAGTCCTGAGCTATCAGCGATGACCCTTCCGAAACTCAAGGAAGTAGCCACCCAACTGGGAATTGATGGTGCCGCAAAGCTAAAAAAGGATGCCCTCGTAACTGCAATCGCTGATCTACAAGCAGCGAACCGCGAAGCCGCAAAGGCCGAACGCGAAGCCCGCCGTGAAGCACGAAATGCCAAGAAGCGCGGCAATAAAGATAATTCCAATAACTCAAATAACAATGCAAGTGATGATGACAGCGATGGCGACGATGAGGGCGATGACAATTCATCAAGCACATCGAACGACTCAAACTCGAATTCAAATTCAAACCGGCCAAACCGCGATCGCAATGACCGTGGTCGCGATCGTCAAGGCCGTAATCGTGATCGTCAAGGACGCGATCGTTCAGATCGTGGTGGCCGCGAAGAGCGTGAGATCGTAATTTCCGAAGATGATGTTCTACTTCCAGTAGGCGGTATCGCTGACATCATGGAAAGTTATGCATTCATTCGCACCGGTGGTTACCTGCCAAGCCCAAACGATGTTTACATTTCACTACAACAAGTACGCCGCTTTGGTTTGCGTAAGGGCGATGTTGTAACTGGCGCAGTTCGCCAAGCCCAAGAAGGCGAGCGCCGCGAAAAGTTCAACGCGCTTGTTCGCTTAGACACCATTAACGGCGTAACACCTGATGAAGCACGTAACCGCGTTGAGTTCTCAAAGCTAGTTCCACTTTATCCGCAAGAGCGTTTGCGTCTTGAAACTGAACCAAATATTTTAACAACTCGTGTTATCGACTTAATTTCACCAATTGGTAAAGGTCAGCGTGGACTTATCGTTTCACCACCTAAGGCTGGTAAGACCATGGTCTTGCAAGCAATTGCTAATGCGATCACAACAAATAACCCAGAGTGTCACCTCATGGTGGTTCTAGTTGATGAGCGACCTGAAGAAGTTACCGACATGCAGCGATCAGTTAAGGGCGAAGTTATTGCTTCGACTTTCGATCGCCCAGCTGATGACCACACCACAGTTGCTGAACTAGCAATTGAGCGCGCAAAGCGTTTAGTTGAACTAGGCCACGATGTAGTTGTGCTGCTCGATTCGATTACTCGTTTGGGTCGCGCATACAACATCGCAGCTCCGGCATCAGGTCGAATTCTTTCTGGTGGTGTTGATTCAGCTGCTCTTTATCCACCTAAGAAATTCTTCGGTGCTGCTCGTAATATTGAAGATGGCGGTTCACTAACAATCCTTGCAACCGCACTTGTTGATACTGGTTCTCGTATGGATGAAGTTATCTTCGAAGAGTTCAAAGGCACCGGAAACATGGAACTTATTCTTGATCGTCGTATGGCGGATAAGCGTATTTTCCCTGCAGTTAACGTGGTTGCATCAGGTACTCGTAAAGAAGAAATTCTCATGGGTTCTGAAGAACTAAACATTGTCTGGAAACTTCGTCGCGTTCTGCACGCTCTTGAACCACAAGCAGCCCTAGAACTATTGCTCGAAAAAATGAAGGGCACTAAGTCCAACGTGGAATTCTTGATGCAGATCCAGAAGACAACAGCAGGCCCTGACAACTAAAGCGGACTAGTTACCGCGTGAAATCAGCCCGATTTCTCGATATCTAGCCCCCCGCGTTACCCTTACGTCCTAGACAATTACGACCCTAGTAACCGCTGGTTCTGGTTCACGTGGCAACACGACCCAGGCCATTAAAAATGAGGTATGAAATGAAGCCAGAGATCCACCCAGAATATAAAGAGACCCAAGTAACTTGTGGTTGCGGCGAGAAGTTTGTTACTCGTTCAACAGTTGCCAGCGGTTCAATCTATGTTGAAGTTTGTTCAGTTTGCCACCCGTTCTACACCGGCAAGCAGCGCATTCTCGACACTGGTGGTCGCGTTGCTAAGTTCGAAGAGCGTTTCGGAAAGAAGAAGTAGCTTTCTAAATAGACCGCATCGCAACCTGTAATGGGTTGCGGGGCGGTCTTTTTATTTTCTTTTTTCAAATTTAACTAGCTAAAGCAGAAAGGCAGATAAGCAAATGGCTAATGATCGTTTCGCATCTGCTGATGAATTAGTAAAAGAGTATGCCGAGCTCGAAGCAAAGATGGCAGACCCAACAATTCACGAAGATGCTAACAATGCACGCAAACTTGGTCGTCGCTATGCCCAACTCGGTCCGGTTGTTTCGGGTTATCGGGTTTGGCGCGCAGCTGAAGATGATCTTGCTGCTGGTCGCGAGATGGCTGCCGAAGATGCTGATTTCGCTGCCGAAATTCCAGCGCTTGAAGAAGCTGCCCTTATTGCTGGCGATAAGTTAGAAGAATTGTTATTGCCGAGAGATCCCAATGATGATCGCGATGTAATTTTAGAAGTAAAAGCTGGCGCTGGTGGCGATGAATCTGCGTTGTTCGCAGGTGACTTATTGCGTATGTATATGCGTTACGCCGAAAAACGTAATTGGAAAGTTGAAGTTATTGATGCCACTGAAAGTGAAATGGGTGGCTATAAAGATATTTCAGTAGGCGTTAAATCAAAGGGAACCGCAGCCCCTGGCGAATCGCCATATGCGCGCTTGAAATTTGAAGGCGGCGTGCACCGAGTGCAACGTGTGCCAGAAACTGAATCTCAGGGCCGAATTCACACATCTGCAGCAGGCGTATTGATCTTGCCCGAGGCTGAGGAAATCGATGTTGAGTTAAATATGAATGATGTCCGCGTAGATGTTTATCGCTCATCTGGCCCTGGCGGCCAGTCAGTTAATACAACTGACTCAGCGGTTCGCTTAACTCACGTGCCAACTGGCATTGTGGTTTCATGTCAGAACGAAAAGAGTCAGCTACAGAATAAAGAATCTGCTTTGCGTATTTTGCGCGCGCGTTTATTGGTAGATGCGCAAGAGAAAGCTGATGCGATTGCTTCAGCTGAACGCAAGAGCCAGGTACGTACTGTTGATCGTTCTGAGCGCATTCGTACCTATAACTACCCAGAAAATCGCTTGAGTGATCACCGCGTTAATTACAAATCAAATAATTTAGATGCCGTATTAAATGGCGAGCTCGATGATGTTATTCAAGCTTTGCTTGATGCCGACAAAGCTGCCAAATTAGCATCAACTGAAAAGTAAGTTTTAGGAAAACTGATGCAGATCAAGGCGCTGATTAGTGATGGCAAAGTGCAGATCGAAGCTGCTGGTTATTCCAGCGTTGATGCCGAAATTCTCTTTGCACACCTCTTAGGTTTAACTCGCATGGAGTTACATAATCCGATAGTACTTGAACGCGCATTGGCAGAGGTCACTGATGAAAGTGCGATTATTGATGGTTATGCCGAATTGATTCAGCGCCGTTGCAGCCACGAACCAGTGCAGTACTTAACAGGTACGGTGGGCTTTCGTAACTTAAATCTTGTAGTTGGCCCAGGAGTATTAGTTCCTCGCCCGGAAACCGAAGGTTTAGTTGAAGAAGTACTAAAACAGATTGCTAATTTGCCCGGCCCAGTTTCAGTAATTGATTTAGGAGCTGGCTCAGGTGCGATGGCGATTTCTATTGCAACAGAGGCCCCAAATACCCATGTAATTGCGGTTGAAAAGAGCTTAGATGCCATCGAGTGGCTCAAGCAAAATGTGGCTTTCTACGATGAAAATATTCGTATTGTTC
Organism: Actinomycetota bacterium; assembly: GCA_026393075.1. Lineage (GTDB taxonomy): Bacteria > Actinomycetota > Actinomycetes > Nanopelagicales > Nanopelagicaceae > Planktophila. The sequence goes on from JAPLAW010000008.1 coordinate 28,150, forward strand.
AAGGCGATGTTGCTGAAGTTCTTGAAGGTGTTAAGTGCGATGTCGTTGTGGCAAATCCACCATATGTGCCGGATTCACAACCGCTGCCAAAAGATGTTGCTAACTTCGAGCCAGCCATTGCGCTATTTGGTGGCCCTGATGGGTTAGAACTACCCAAGCGATTCATTGATGCAGCAACCCGATTGTTAAAGACCGGGGGATTGCTCGCAATTGAACATACAGAAACTCAAGGTGCGGCAATTGCTAAATTACTCAACGCAGACTTTAATCAAATTACACTTCATCAAGATTTAACTGGGCGGCCACGATGGACAAGTGCGATTAGGGGCAATCAATGAGCGAGATAGTTAAGTTAGTACCAGAAGACTTTGCTGCCCAGGTGGCTCTGGCCGCTAAAGCTATTCGCGATGGTTATGTAATCGTAGTTCCACTTGAACACAGTTACGTTTATTTGTGCGACGCCTTTAGCCACGATGCAGTTCGCACGATGCATGTTATGCGTGGTGATGCGTTGGGTGTTGCAGCGCAAGTACTAATTTCAGATGCGGCCCGAGCGGTCGGAATTATTCGTGACTCGAGTGAGGAACTTCAAAAGTTGACCAATGCATTCTGGCCCGGGTTGTTATCAGTAACGGCGAAGCCACAGTTAGCGCTTAACTGGGATCTAGGTGATGATCGCAATTTAGATCGCATCAATGTGCGAGTACCGGCTGCTGAGTTTGCTCGAGCAATCACTGCCGAAGTTGGCCCACTAGCAACAGCGAGTGCCACACTTGCTGGGCAACCAGCAATAAATAGCATCGATGACATCTCAATTGATGGAACTCACTTGGCATTGATTTTTGATGCTGGCTCACTTACTAAGGGACAACCAACGACGATTGTTGAAACCACCGAAACTGGGCTCAAAGTAGGGCGAATTGGGGCGATTTCACAGGCGCAGTTGGCCGAAGTCACGCCTGATATCTCGCGCATAGGTAACTAGCCCCAATAAGATTGCGTAATGAGCGACGATACTTTTTACGGCCCAGATTTCGAGCTACTTTCAAAGCAAGATCCAGATATCGCTGGAGTTGTTTTATCTGAGCTAAAGCGTCAACAACAGAACCTGCAGCTAATTGCTAGTGAAAACTTCACTTCTCGCGCCGTACTTGCAACTCTAGGTTCAACTCTTTCAAATAAGTATGCCGAAGGTTATCCAGGCAAGCGCTACTACGGCGGTTGCGAAGAAGTTGATAAGGCCGAAATCATCGCCATTGATCGTGCTAAAGAATTGTTCGGTGCCGAACATGCAAATGTGCAACCACATTCAGGTGCCAGTGCCAACATTGCAATCTATCAAGCATTTACAAAACCTGGTGACACAATACTTGCAATGTCACTGCCTCACGGCGGTCACTTAACTCATGGTTCAAAAGTTAACTTCTCAGGTAAATGGTTTAATGCTGTTTCTTATGGGGTACGTGAAGACAATGAGCTAATTGATTATGATCAACTGCGAGATCTGGCCATAGCAAATAAGCCAAAGATGATCTGCAGTGGAGCAACTGCTTACCCAAGTTTGATCGACTTTGAAAAAGTTCGCCAGATCTGCGATGAAGTTGGCGCAATTATGTGGGTTGATGCAGCTCACTTCATTGGTTTAGTTGCCGGCAAAGCAATTCCATCGCCGGTGCCGTATGCAGACGTCGTTTCATTCACAACGCACAAAGTTTTGCGTGGTCCACGCGGTGGCATGATTTTGACTAAGGGTGAACATGCAGCCGCCATCGACAAGGCAGTTTTCCCAGGCATGCAAGGTGGCCCAATCATGTCGGCAGTTGCTGGCAAAGCTGTGGCACTTAAAGAGTGTGCTCAGCCGGCTTATCAAAAGTATGCCAAGGATGTTATTACTAACGCTAAAGCCCTTGCTGCTGGCTTAGAAGCCGAAGGCATGCGCGCAGTTTCCGGCGGTACCCAAACTCACTTAGCGCTAATTGATATTCGTGGCACTGGCGTGAATGGCAAAGTTGCTGATGAACGCTGCGGATTAGCAGGAATTAGCTTAAATAAGAATTCAATTCCATATGACCCAGAAGCGCCTTCAGTAACTAGTGGTATTCGTGTTGGTTCGCCAGCGACTACTACCCAAGGTATGGGCGTTAATGAAATGAAAACTATCGCTAACTTAATTGTTCGCGCAGTTAAGAATGAAGACGAACGTAAATTTGCTGGCATCAAGGCTGAAGTTCATGCTTTGACTGCGCAATTCCCAATCTACGAAGCTTAAGTAGCTCTATTCTAAATGCGTGAATATTTAGTAACTCTGCTTATTGCCGCAGCGCTCTGCTATTTAATTACGCCATTAGTTCGCAAGTATGCACTTAAGTTTGGTGCAGTTGCTCAAGTTAGATCACGCGATGCTCACACCACACCGACTGCTCGTTGGGGCGGGGTAGCAATGTGGCTCGCAATGACGTTTACCTTCTTAATCGTCAATCACTTCTCCTTAGTTGGAAAATCATTTGGCCGCGAAGCTCAAGGAATTTTCTTGGCTGCCACATTTATAGTTTTACTGGGCATGGCAGATGATCGTTATGAACTCGATTCGCTTACTAAGTTAGCCGGCCAGGCATTGGCTGCTGGAATTTTATTGCTCTACGGTGTTCAAGTTCTCTGGATTCCAGCCAGTGAAGTTATTACCTTGCCAGCCAGCGTTGGTCAGTTCTTAACTGTGTTAATTGTGCTGGTAACGATAAATGCGGTGAACTTTATTGATGGCTTAGATGGTCTAGCTGCCGGAATTGTTGCCGTATCTGCAGCTGCATTCTTCGCCTTTTCTTACTTATTAGCAGTTGTTTACGGCTTTTCGCGCGCTGGTGCTCCATCACTTATGACAGCTGTAATTATTGGTGTTTGCATTGGTTTCTTGCCACATAACTGGCACCCAGCTCGCATCTTCATGGGTGATTCTGGTTCGATGTTGCTCGGTTTAGTTCTAGCTGCATCTGCAATTACCTTAACTGGCCAGATTGATCCCAATGCAATATCTGAGGCAAAACTTGGACCAACTTTGTTGCCGCTATTTCTACCATTTGCAGTTTTAGCGATTCCACTTTCAGATTTAGTGCTCGCGGTTATTCGACGAATCGCAAAAGGTAAATCTCCGTTCTCACCAGATAAAGAACATCTACATCACCGCTTGATCAGTGCTGGTAAGACGCAACAACGCACTGCAGTGATTATGTATTTAGCTACAGCCACAATTGCATTCCCAGTAACGATTGCAGCGTTTGAACCAATCTGGGTTGCTGCGCTTTCCGCAGTTGTTCTATTGGCAATAACAATTTCGGTGTATCGACTAAAACTTGAAAAGGTGGCGAAAGTTAATGGCTAAAAATGATCCAGAGAGTCAGTTACTGCGCGGCGCTTTAATTCCATCATTTGCAGTTGGTGTGGTTGCAATTGCAATTGCTACTTTCGCGCAAGGCCGAGCTGGTTTATTTGGCGCACTCCTTGCTCAGTTCATTGTGGTTATCTTCTTTGCAGTCCATCTCTTCGTCTCGCGGCTTTCAACCAAATTAGACCCACTGAGCACATTCGCACTTGCCCTTTTTTCTTACTTTGCCAAACTTCTCTTACTAACTGGATTCCTAATTGCCTTAACTCGCCTAACTTCGCGCGATACGATCGATCGAGCCAGCTTTGGGCTAACTGCCATCGCGCTGACTTTTGCCTGGCTAGGCGGGGAAATTGCTAGTTACCTAAAATCGCGGTTGCATTTATCTCTACCCCCTAAATCGGGCGAGCAGTAAGATCAGTAGCAAGAGCAATAAATAGGTAAGGAGCTCGAAATGGCAATGAAAGATGAAGGCAACGCCCTCTGGTCGATCTTTGGCTATCTCCTTTCCGGAATGCTCTTTTGGGGTGGGGTTGGATACGGGCTCGATCAGTGGCTCAACCAGGGCTATTTCCTTTTGATTGGCCTGCTGCTCGGAATTGGCGCTGCGATCTACCTGGTTTGGCTCCGCTTCGGCCGCGAATAAGGCTGCCTTTTCGACTTTGGGCCTTGATAAGTCTCAGCCGCTAGTAACCCAATCCACAGCGGTTGGATTTCACACAGGTGCCCCTGAAGCCATAAGGTTGCTCAGTCTTAGTTGGTATACGGATTAAAAAGGGGTGTGCGTGCGCTCGCTATTTAGACTTAGCGGAGAAGGCGAAGGATTCGTCCCGCCAAGCAGCAACGACTTTGAATTGCCACCCGTTTTTGGCGATAACGCCTTTACCACTAAACCAATTATTTTAGTTTTCTTATCGGTAATTTTAGTTTCAGTTTTCTTCTTACTTTCTTCACGCAAAGCAGCAGTTGTGCCTTCCAAGCTGCAATTTGCCGGTGAATCAATCTATAGCTTTGTGCGTAATGACCTTGGCCGCGACATTATCGGCCACGAATTCATGCGCTTTGTGCCTTACTTATTCACACTATTTACCTTCGTACTCACTAATAACATCTTCGGAATTGTGCCGTTCTTGCAATTCCCGGCGATGTCACGCGTTAGCTTCCCGTACGTCTTGGCGGTATTTACCTTCGTAGTTTTCCACTACGTCGGAATCCGCAAGCAAGGCCTCATTAAATATCTTAAAGACATCATGTTCATGCCTGGTGTGCCAAAGCCGGTTTATATTTTGCTAACTCCAATTGAATTAGCAACTTTCTTCTTAGTTCGCCCGCTAACACTTTCACTTCGTTTATTCGCGAATATGTTCGCTGGCCACTTACTACTTCTAGTTTTCATCTTGGGTGGAGAACATCTATTCCAAGGTGTGCTCGGTTTGAAGTTGATCAGTCCATTTGCTTTCGCATTTGGTATCGGTCTTACTTTCTTCGAGTTTATGGTCCAATGTCTACAGGCGTACATCTTTACTCTGTTGACCGCTCTATATATCGCCGGCGCCCTTGCCGACGAGCACTAGCTATAAAAAACTAATAACTAACGAAAGGTAAGAAAATGACAGGCACACTCAACCTGGTCGGTTATGGCCTCTCTGCAATCGGACCCGCGATTGCAACCGGAATGATCTTCGCTGCTTACATCAGTGGCGTAGCTCGTCAACCTGAAGCACGCAGCGTTCTACAGCCAATTGCCTTCCTTGGATTCGCACTTGCTGAAGCGCTTGCACTATTCGGTCTAGTTCTAGCTTTCGTTCTCTAATCCAGCGATCTATTTAAACCAGAAGCAATTAGAGAAAATCTAGAGATAGGTAACTAATGGAGAATTCACTTTATGCAGCAGCGGAGAAAGTTAATCCGCTTGTTCCGCATACTGCCGAGCTAATTGTTGGCGCAGTCGCCTTCCTATTGCTCTTCTTGGTTTTGCGTAGTCGCGTTGTGCCAATGTTTGAAAAAGCATTCACAGAGCGCACTGCTGCAATTCAAGGTGGTATGGAACGTGCTGAAAAAGCTCAACTTGAGGCTCAACGCGCATTAGCGCAGTACAACGATCAGCTTTCAACAGCTCGCGAAGAAGCGCAGAAGATGCGCGAAGACGCACGAGTTCAAGGAACTGCAATTGTTGAAGAACTTCGAGTTAAGGCACAAGAAGAAGCAGCTCGCATCACTGCAGCTGCACATGCATCGATCGAGTCAGAACGTCAGCAAGCCGTTACTTCGCTTCGTAGTGAAGTGGGCGCACTTGCAGTTGAACTCGCATCAAAGATCGTTGGCGAAGCGCTAGATGACCAGGCTCGACAATCACGTATTGTCGATCGCTTCCTTGATGATCTCGAGAAGTCCAAGTAATCAGTAATTAAGAAGAGAAAGAGAATATGAGCGCATTTCTAGGTGGCAGTAGCCGGCAATCTTTACAGGTTGCTCGCGGTGCACTTGATGTTGCCGTAAAAGGCGCAACAGGTGCTGCAGCTGCGTCCCTTAGCGCTGAACTCTTTGTTGTCGCAAAGACTCTGCATGGTTCACTTTCATTACGTCGTGCGATCACTGATCCATCACGTGATGCCAGTGCCAAAGAAACGCTCGTTAAAGATCTATTCAAATCTCTATCAGCACCAGCAATTGATTTAACCGCCAAGGTTTCATCTATTCGCTGGTCAAACTCAGGTGATCTAGTAAACGTGCTTGAGCAATTGGCGATTGAAGCGCAAGCATCTGCAGCCAATATCGATGGCGCCCTAGATCGCGTAGAAGATGAGCTATTTGCAGCTGAACAGGCTGTTTCAGGTTCACCTGAACTGCGCAAAGCCTTGATCACAGTTGGCGCCGATAGCGCCAAAGCGGGCATCGTAAAAGACTTATTCGCTAAGAACGGCAGCCCATACACAGTGGCGCTACTTACCGAATTAGTAACAACTCTTCGTGGTCGCAGCATTGAAGTTGCATTCCACGATTACAAGTACGCACTAGCTGCTCGCCGCAATCGTGTTATCGCGCTGGTTCGAGTCGCAGTTGCACTAACTGATGCACAACGCGATCGCCTAGCGACTGCGCTAACTGCTCAAGTTGGTCAACCAGTTCGTATCAATATTGAAGTTGATCCAAGCGTCTTAGGTGGCGTGGCAATCAAGTTCGCTGATGAATTAGTCGATGGCACTGTTGTCAATCGATTAGCAAGTGCCGGTCGATCCATGGCTAGATCAAACTAGCCGGACGAAGTAAGTAGAAAAGGGAGAAATAAAATGGCGGAACTCACGATCCGACCTGACGAGATCAAAGATGCCTTGGCGAATTTCGTTAAGTCATATGATCCAGGAGTCGCAGCTCGCGACGAGGTTGGTACAGTCACGCAAGCAGGCGACGGTATCGCTCGTATCGAAGGATTGCCATCAACGATGGCTAACGAGCTCCTTCAATTTGAAAATGGAACTTTAGGTCTAGCCCTTAACCTCGATGTTCGTGAAATCGGTGTGGTTATTTTGGGTGATTACGATGGCATTGAAGAAGGCACATCAGCGCGTCGTACTGGAGAAATTCTTTCAGTACCAGTTGGCGATGGTTTCCTAGGTCGCGTAGTTGATCCACTTGGTCGTCCAATCGATGGCAAAGGTGAAATCAAAGCTGAAGCACGTCGTGCTCTAGAACTTCAGGCTCCCTCTGTAGTTCAGCGCCAACCTGTTAAAGAGCCTATGGCTACTGGTATTAAAGCAATCGACGCAATGACTGCAATCGGCCGCGGTCAGCGTCAGTTGATTATTGGTGACCGTCAGACAGGTAAGACAGCAGTTGCTGTCGACACCATCATTAACCAGTTAGAGAACTGGAAAACTGGCGATCCAAAGAAGCAAGTTAAATGTATTTATGTTGCGATTGGTCAAAAAGGTTCAACCATCGCTTCTGTTAAGGCTTCGCTAGAAGAAGCTGGCGCAATGGAATACACAACAATCGTGGCTTCTCCTGCTTCAGACCCAGCGGGCTTTAAGTACTTAGCTCCTTACACCGGTTCGGCAATTGGTCAGCACTGGATGTACAACGGACAACACGTGCTAATTGTTTTTGATGATCTATCAAAGCAAGCCGAGGCTTATCGTTCAGTCTCACTATTGCTACGTCGTCCACCAGGTCGCGAAGCGTACCCAGGCGACGTTTTCTACTTACACTCACGTTTGCTAGAACGTTGCGCAAAGCTTTCCGATGAACTCGGTGGCGGTTCAATGACTGGTCTACCAATCATTGAAACAAAGGGTAATGACGTTTCTGCGTTCATTCCGACTAACGTAATTTCAATTACCGATGGTCAGTGCTTCCTTGAAACAGATCTTTTCAACGCCGGTGTTCGCCCAGCGATTAACGTAGGTATTTCGGTATCTCGCGTTGGTGGTTCTGCGCAGACAAAGGCAATGAAGAAGATTGCTGGTCGCTTGCGTCTTGACCTTGCTCAGTTCCGTGAACTCGAAGCATTCGCTGCTTTCGGTTCAGATCTAGATGCTGCATCAAAGGCGCAACTAGAGCGTGGTGCTCGCATGGTTGAACTACTAAAGCAGGGTCAATACTCACCTTATTCAGTAGAACGCCAAGTAGTTTCAATTTGGGCAGGTACTTCAGGCAAGCTTGACGATGTAGCAGTTGCTGATATTCGTCGTTTTGAAGCTGAACTACTTGAATTCATTGGTCGCGAGCGCAAGGACATCTTCAAGGTTATTTCTGAAACGAAAGACCTAAACGATGACACCATCGCTGCCATGACTGAAGCAGTTGCTGCTTACAAGCTGCAATTTAAGCCAACAGTTTCGGCCGCTCTTAATGAAGCAGCAGCTGAAGCTCTAGATGGCGAAGGAAACGAGCAGATCACTAAGTTCGTTCCACCGGCGGCGAAGAAGTAACAAATGGGTGCCCAACTTCGCGTATATCGCCGACGGATGCGATCCGTTAAAGCGACCAAGAAAATTACGAAAGCCATGGAATTGATTTCGGCTTCTCGTATTGTCAAGGCGCAGCAACGAGTCGCAGCTTCAACTCCTTATGCAAATGAGTTGACTCGCGCGGTATCTGCAGTTGCCACTTACTCTTCAACGAATCATCCGCTAACAACTGAATCTGAAAATCCTCGTCGTGCAGCAGTCTTGATCATCTCTGCAGATCGCGGCATGGCGGGTGCTTATTCAAACAACGCGATTAAAGAAGGCGAGCAATTAGCAGCTCTTCTAAAGTCACGTGGTCTGGAAACTGCTTCCTACTTAGTAGGTCGCAAAGCTGTTAACTATTACCGTTTCCGTAATCGCGAGATTGCCGGATCTTGGTCAGGTTTCTCAGACACTCCTACTTATGAAAATGCCAAAGAAGTTGCTGATGCACTTTTGACAGCTTTTCTGGCTGATTCAAATGAAGGCAAAGTTGGCGTCGATGAGATCCACATTATCTTTACTGAATTTCGTTCAATGATCACTCAAGAAGCACAAGCCAAGCGCATGTTGCCACTTGAAGTTGTTGAATCAAGCACCCCAGTTCCAACTGGTTTGCTACCAATGTATGAATTCGAACCTAATGCAGGTGAAGTACTAAACGCACTTCTACCTCGTTATATCGAAGCTCGTATTTTCAACGCGATGTTGCAATCAGCGGCCTCTGAGCATGCTGCTCGTCGTCGTGCAATGAAGTCAGCTACAGATAATGCTGACGAACTAATCAAGTCTCTGACTCGTCGGGCAAATGCTGCTCGTCAGGCAGAAATTACTCAAGAAATCAGTGAAATCGTCGGCGGCGCAGACGCGTTGGCCTCAGCTAGTGCAGGGAGTGAATGATGTCGGTAAAGACAACAGGTAAAGGTCGCGTTGCGCGAGTTATCGGCCCAGTGGTGGACATTGAGTTCCCAGCGGGTCAGATGCCTTCGATCTTCAACGCGCTACACGTAGAGACCACCATGAGTGGAACTACTCGTACCTTGACTCTAGAAGTAGCGCAACACATTGGTGACAACCTGGTGCGCGCGATTTCGATGCAGCCAACTGATGGCATGGTCCGTGGCGCTGAAGTAAGCGACACTGGTTCTGCGATCTCAGTACCAGTTGGTGACGTAACCAAGGGTCACGTGTTTAACACACTTGGCGAATCGTTAGATGTGCCAACATCTTCCCTTGATATTAAAGAGCGTTGGCCAATCCACCGCAATGCACCAGCCTTCGATCAACTTGAGTCAAAGACTGAAATGTTCGAGACCGGTATCAAAGTTATTGATCTACTAACACCTTATGTAAAGGGTGGAAAGATCGGTCTATTCGGTGGTGCAGGTGTTGGTAAGACAGTTTTGATTCAGGAAATGATTTATCGCGTAGCTGAAAACTTCGGTGGTGTATCTGTATTCGCCGGTGTTGGTGAGCGTACTCGCGAAGGTAACGACTTGTTCCTAGAAATGACCGAGACCGGTGTTATCAATAAGACCGCCTTAGTGTTCGGTCAAATGGATGAGCCACCTGGCACGCGTCTTCGCGTTGCGCTTTCAGCGCTAACCATGGCGGAATATTTCCGCGATGTGCAGAAGCAAGATGTATTGCTCTTCATCGACAACATCTTCCGCTTCACACAAGCAGGTTCTGAAGTATCAACTCTGCTTGGCCGTATGCCATCAGCTGTGGGCTACCAGCCAACACTTGCTGATGAAATGGGTCAGCTACAAGAGCGCATTACTTCAACTCGTGGTCACTCGATTACATCAATGCAGGCAATTTATGTTCCTGCAGATGACATCACCGACCCAGCGCCACACACTACTTTCGCGCACTTAGATGCAACCACAGTGTTGTCTCGTCCGATCTCTGAGCTTGGTATTTATCCAGCGGTAGATCCACTTGACTCAACTTCACGCATCCTTGATCCACGCTACATCGGTGAGCACCACTTCCAGGTTGCTAACCGCATCAAGCAGATCTTGCAGCGCTATAAAGATCTACAAGACATCATTGCGATTCTTGGTATCGATGAACTTTCTGAAGAAGACCGTATCTTGGTAGGTCGCGCACGTCGTATCCAGCGCTTCTTGTCACAGAACACTTTCGTAGCAAAGGTCTTCACCGGTATCGAAGGATCATTCGTGCCACTAGTCGACACAATCGCAGCATTCGAAGCACTTGCTGATGGAAAGTACGATCATGTTCCAGAACAAGCATTCTTCATGTGCGGTGGCCTCGATGATGTTGAGCGCCGTGCTGCTGAATTGGCGAAGAACTAACTCATGACACTTAAAGTCGCAGTAGTTTCACCAACACAGAAGGTTTGGTCAGGCGAGGCTTCATTTATCTCAGCTCGCACAACCGAAGGTGATCTTGGCGTATTGCCTGGTCACGCACCTTTATTTGGTGTTCTAGTCGACGGAGCAGTCAGCATCAAAGGTACCGATGGAACCACCCAAGAATTCAATGTTCATGGTGGCTTCTTATCAGTTTCAAATGATCGAGTTTCGATCTTAACTGAGTCAGTTGGCTAATTAGTTCTAAGTAAAAATCCCGGTAGAAATATCTACCGGGATTTTTTTACTTTAAAACAAGAAGATTTAAAGTTCGCGAGTAACGTCAGCGCCAAGTGCGCGTAATTGTTTAGCAAAATCTGGGTAGCCACGATCAATGTGATAACCATCTTCGACAAAAGTTATGCCATCGCTGACTAAACCAGCTAAAACCAAGCCTGCGCCAGCCCGAATATCAGTGGCCACAACAGGTGCACTAGATAGCTTTTCCACCCCAGTTATAGCTGCGTGATGGCCATCAATAGTGATTTGTGCGCCTAATCTGATCAATTCATTAACGAACATAAAGCGACCTTCGAATACGTTTTCGGTCACTATGGCATCACCAGTTGCAATGGCATTTAACGTGATAACCATTGGCTGTAGATCTGTAGGAAAACCAGGGTAGGGAAGTGTTGAAACATCAATTGCCTTCGGGCGAGAATCCATGCGAACTCGGATTGAGTTTTCATTTGAAGTAACGATCGCGCCGGCGGCAGTTAATTTCTCAAGTGGGATTTCTAAATCTTGCGCACGTGCTCCGTTAATCGTGATGTCGCCCTGCGTCATGGCCGCGGCGAATGCCCAAGTACCAGTAACGATGCGATCTGCAATAGTTGCATGATCTGTTGGGTGCATTTTTGCAACACCAGTAATTGTGATTAGCGGTGTTCCTAGACCATCAATTTTTGCGCCCATACCAATAAGGAAATTTCCGAGATCAACTAAATCTGGTTCGCGCGCTGCGTTGTCAATCGTGGTCACACCTTTTGCCAATACTGCGGCAGTCATTAAGTTTTCGGTTGCGCCAACGCTTGGAAAATCTAAAACAATTTCGGCACCTGTTAAACCGTTAGGTGCTTCAGCAATTACATAACCATGTTCATTGTGGGCTTTAGCACCAAGGGATTCAAGACCGCGGATATGAAAATCTAAACCACGAGAACCAATGGCATCGCCGCCAGGTAGAGCAACTTCAGCTTGGCCAACACGAGCAACAAGTGGGCCGAGCACGTTAATAGAGGCACGCATCTTGCGTACTAAATCGTAATCAGCACGATGACCCGGAACTTCTGGCACATCAATAGTTACTAAATCTGCACCGCGAACAACTGTGCAACCTAAGCGGGTAAGCAGATCAGCCATGATGTCGACGTCTGCAATATCAGGCACGTTGCGAATAGTGGTTTTGCCAGCTGCTAAGAGCGAAGCGGCCATAAGTTTTAGGGCCGAGTTCTTAGCCCCACTAACGCTAACTTCGCCGGTCAGCCGGGCGCCACCGACAACACGGAAGCGGTCAATTGCAGCCATGGCGGCACCCCTTTCAAATTCTTTAATGCAACGTTAATTCTCGAGTGGTCGTATCTTATCTGCCCGATTAGGCTCTCCCCATGGTTAATTTGACGCGGATTTACACAAAAACTGGCGATGATGGAACTACTTCACTCGGCGATATGAGCCGCACTTCGAAGAACGATCCACGTCTTGAGGCATATGCCACCGTAGATGAAGCTAACTCAGCAATCGGTGTTGCTCTATGTGCCGATACATTGCCGGCTGAATTAAAGCCGCTATTGATTCGTATTCAAAATGATCTCTTCGATGTGGGCGCAGATCTTTGTACTCCAGTAGTAGATGAACCAAAAATTGAACCACTGCGTGTTCTGGAATCACAGATTACTTATCTGGAAGAACAGATTGATGCTTACAACGAACAACTAGAACCGCTTCGCTCATTTGTGTTGCCATCAGGAACTTTGGCTGCAGCTAACTTACATGTGGCAAGAACTGTTGCTCGTCGCGCTGAGCGTTGCACATGGGCTGCCATTCACGCATTTGGTGGCGGTGTTAACCCACTAGCTGCAAAGTACTTAAATCGCTTATCTGATCTTCTCTTTGTGCTTGCTCGAATCTCAAATAAAGAGCAAGGCGATGAACTTTGGGTACCTGGAGCTAACCGCTAATTTGGAGTTGGCGTATAGACGTTAGTTTTTAGTGTCTCGGTAGCAGGTGCATGATGGCAAATCACATTTATATTTGAGATTTTGTTTCCGCGCTCAATATCTTCAGAACTAATTAAAAGTATTGTTTTATATACCTTTTTTGCAGTTCCGGTCATAGTTGTTCGGATCGTGCCAAAAGTAGTAATAGTTTTATCTTCTAAGTTTTTCGGGCCAACAACTCTTGATTTAATCTCCCACCATGAGCAACCATTTGTTGAAGCCACAGTAATCGCACCGCATGAGTACTTCTGACAAATTAGTACGCCATCTACTTTCTCGGCTAATTGCGCGGTAATGACTTTACTATTTGAGGCAATGCCAACTAACTCTTTAACAGTTGGAACTTTTGCATAGATCTCACCTTTTACCGTGAAGCCAACTGGCGGCCACTTTGGTGAAGGTGAAGGTTTAATTTTTGATGCGGCACTTGCCCCGCTTGCTCCCAGTGAAATCACTAGCAGAATTACTAACCCAAGGCGCTTCACTTGTTCTCCCAACGGAAAGTCTTAACCGCAAAGAAGAGGCCGACAATAAGCCAAACTAGAAGAATTAAGGCGGTGCGACCACCTTCCCAGCTCTTAGCAACTTCTTGCGCAGCGAATGAGTCGGGTAAGAAAACGCTACGCATTCCTTGAGTTAGCCATTTGAGTGGAAAGATTGCGGCAACTTGTTGCATCCAGCCAGGTAATTGGGTGAAGACAAAGAAAACGCCACTAAAGAATTGCAAAATGATTACTACTGGCGAAACTATCGCTGATGCGCCGCGACCATTCTTTGGCACTGAAGAAAATGCCACACCAAGTGCTGTTGAACTGGCAGTTCCGAGCACTAATAACCAAGTAAAAGTTAACCATTTGCTTGGTTCAGTCGGCATATTTAAACCAAAGAAGGCAACGCCAATGGCAAGCAAAATAATAACTTGCACTGCCATACTGACAAGGACTGAGATTGCTTTGCCGATGAAGTAACTAGTAATTGGCAAAGGTGTGCCACGCAAGCGTTTGATAGCGCCCATGTCACGCTCGATTGGAATATTGATAGCGATATTTTGAAAGCCAGTATTTACTAAACCAGAGGCAATCATGCCAGCGACAAAATATTGGCTAAACGTCACACCGGGTGCAATGGTGTCTTTAAAAACGCTACCAAAGATTGCCAATAAAATAACGGGGAAGAAGATGGTAAACACCACTGCTTCTTTCTGGCGTGAAAATTGAATAATTTCCATTTGGCCACGCAGTAAGCCCAGTTTTAAGGTGCCCGGTACTTTATTCATGCTGGCCACCAATCATCTTTAAGTAAATATCTTCTAGTGATGGTCGAGTGATGACTAATTTTGGAATCTCGCCACCAAATTGCGCAGCTAATTTTGTAACAACCGCTGTTGGGTTATCGCTCTCTTCAGATTTAAGACCAGATGTTCCCAGCCAAGATACGGTAGCTTTTGCGGTACTGCGACCACCGAGTAGCGCAGGTGTGGAAACTTCAACTATTTTCCCGGCCGTAATAACTGCAACTCGATCGGCTAACTCTTCAGCTTCATCGAGGTAGTGAGTAGTTAATAAAATTGTGGTGCCGCCAGCCTTTAGGTCACGTATCAACGACCAGAATGCACGCCGCGCTTCTGGGTCAAAACCAGTTGTTGGTTCATCGAGAAATAAAAGTTCTGGATTTCCGATAATTCCAAGCGCCACATCAAGTCGACGTCTTTGCCCACCTGATAATTCCAGGACTAATGAATCGCGTTTTGCGGTAAGACCTACTGCTTCGATCACTTGATCAACATCGCGCGGGTTGGCATAGAAAGCGCTGAAATGCTTAACAATTTCGCGCACCTTAAATGAACCAGCGTCTGATGCGGTCTGCAGAACGATGCCGATGCGATTACGCCAACTGCGGCCAGCATCGCCTTTGGTGGCTGGGTCAAACCCCAGCACACTAACCGAGCCGCTATCAGGTGCTCGGAAGCCGGCCAGAATTTCAACGGTGGTGGTCTTGCCGGCGCCATTTGGGCCCAACAGAGCGAAAATCTCGCCTGCCTCGATCGCTAGATCGATGCCAGCGACGGCGGTGAAGTCGCCATATGACTTTGTAAGGCCCTTAACTTCAATCACCTTCATGGCTCCAGCCTGTCACAAGAAGCTGAAAAATGCGAGAAAATGAACCATGAGCCCGCGCCGCAACTATCCCAAAGGGAAAAGACCTCAGGATGCTGAGCGAGAAATCAATACTTCTAATGAAAGTATCGAAGAACATAGCGATGGAACATATCGAGTTAGAAAATTAACTGGTTCTTCTTCAAATAAACCATATCGCTGCCCAGGTTGTGATCAAGTTATTCCGATGGCAACACCACATATTGTTGCTTGGTTAGAACATGATGAAGAATCGCGTCGCCATTGGCACACACCTTGTTGGAGTAAGAAAAATAATCGCGGCCCACGCACAGAGCGCACCCGAAATGCGCCCCGCTTTTAATTAACTTGCTTGTTACTAACTTAGCCGACCTTTAAGAATTTTGATCGCACGCATAATTAATTTATCGCTGAAGTAAGAACGATTAAAGCTAGTAATTGCCAATGGTAACTGGAATCTTGCGCGAACCACGGTGCGCGGATAAGTAAACTCGAGAATTCCTTCGGGGCCATGAATGCGACCAGAGCCACTATCTTTCACGCCACCAAATGGCACTGATGGAATAGCTGCAAAAGAAATAGTTGAGTTAATGGCAACCATTCCGCAATGCAGTTGTGAAGCAATCTTCTTACCTTGACGCTTTGACCAAACCGAAGCACCTAAGCCATATTTACTCGCATTAGCTAAGCGAATTGCATGATCAATAGAGTGGAAACGATTAATAATAATTACTGGCCCAAAGGTTTCCTCCGTCATCGCAATGGCATCTTCGGGCACATCTACTAGAACGACGGGTTGCACATAAGGCGGCTGTACTGATTTCTTACCACCCAAAAGTGCTTTACCACCGCGCTTTAACGCATCGGCAATATGGGCTGCAATCACATCTAGCTGCTCTGGCATGGTTGCCGGACCGTAATTACCAGCCCCTGGTGCACCTGCGGTGATCTTTTCAGCTTCGGCCACGAAGAGTTCAATGAAGCGATCTGCAATCTTTTCATCTACATAGACACGTTCGGCACCAATACAAGTTTGCCCAGCATTAGACATCGCAGACCATAAAGTATTTTCAACAGCTGCATTAATATTGGCATCTTCGGCAATAATTACTGGGTCTTTGCCACCGCATTCCAGAACTACTGGAATCATATTTGCTGCACAAGTAGCGGCGACTAATTTAGCAGTCTTAGTTGAACCAGTAAAAGCTAACTTATTAATTTCGCTCTCACATAAGTATCGACCAGTATCGCCGAAGCCGGTAATTACTTGGAAGATATCTTCACTTGGTGCAACTTGGGCAAATGAATCAGCCAGCCAAACGCCAACGGCTGGAGTTAATTCACTTGGTTTGAACACAACTGCGTTACCAGCTGCAAGTGCGTAAGTTATTGAACCAAGGGGAGTAAAGATCGGATAGTTCCAGGGACCAATCACGCCAACTACGCCAACTGGTGAGTGTTCAACGCGCGCTGACATGTTTGCCATGATCGCACCGGGTGAACGATGTTCTGGACTCATAACGTATTCAGCATTGCGTGCAGCCCAACCAATATGATTTATCGCAAGAGCTGCTTCTAGCTTGGCGTCACTAATTGGCTTGCCAGTTTCATCAGATATTAATTCAGCAATCTCATCAACATGGCTGGTTAAGTATTTGCTCCAATCGAGCAAGACTTTTTTGCGACCTTTAAAACCTAGGTGCTGCCATTGATAAAGCGCTTCATGGGCGGTTTCAACAACCAGTGAAACGGTGTCTTTGCTATCTACTGGAAAAGAAGCTAAAACTTCACCGGATACTGGATTGATTGAATCAAAGGTCTTTTTACGTGATGTGGCCATAGCGGCAAAGATACACTTGCCTAATGGCCGAACCAATTCGCCCCAGCACGGTATTGCCGGCTAATCGCTCACCTTTCACGCTGCTTACAGCCGATGGGCAAACGCTGGTGGGTGAGGTTGCTAGCCCAATCGGTAACTCCAATGGCGCAATTCTTTGTCTGCATCCATTGCCAACTGCTGGTGGCATGATGGATAGCCATGTTAATAAGAAAGCAGCAAATCGTTTGCCCGATTTGGCGGGCATAACTGTGGTTCGTTTTAACACTCGTGGAACTACAAGTGCCAATGGCACCAGCACTGGCACCTTTGATAATGGCGTTGCCGAGAAATTCGATGTTGAGGCAGCTCTTACTTATTGTTTAGATACTTTGAAGTTAGAAAATCTTTGGGTAGTTGGCTGGTCTTTTGGAACAGATTTAGCGTTACGTCACGCCAAAGATCCACGGCATAAAGGGCTAATTTTATTGAGTCCACCATTGCGTACATCAGAGCCAAGTGATCTGGAATATTGGAATCAAGATGGTCGCCCAGTAATCACAATTGTTCCTGAGCTAGATGATTATCTGCAACCACCAGAGGCAGCAAAACGTTTTGCAGTCATTAAAAATCACCAGATGATTGCAGTTGATGGCGCAAAGCACTTATGGGTGGGCGAACCAGCAGTTTATCGCGTGCTAACTGAAATCACTCAGATCATCGCACCAAGCAGATTGCCACTACCAACTGAAATTTAGCTGATTAGGCGTTATCTGTTCTTGGAAAAACTACTTCATCCAAAATCAAGATAATGGCTGCAGCAACTGGAACGGCTAATAGGCCGCCCACTAAGCCCAATAGTGACGAACCTATTAGGGCTGAAATAATGGTTACCGCGCCAGGTATTGAAAGAGTCTTCTTCATTATGCGCGGTGTTATTAGATAGTTTTCAATTTGAACGTAGAGAACATAAGCCAAGAACGCAACCAGCCCGATAGTTACCGATTGTGTTAACGCAACTAAAGTAACTACAGTGCAGCCAATAAAGTGGCCAATTAGAGGGATCAATCCGCATACCAACACTGTCATTCCAAGTGCGATTGGGGAAGGAATTCCGAGAGCAAATGAAAGTAAGAATGTAAAGATTCCAGCCATGAATGCAATTGTTACTTGGCTGCTAACGAATGAACCAACTCGCGAAATAATTGCATCGGTAAGAGCACCAACACGTGGGCGACGTGATGCTGGCGCAAGACGCAAGCCAAGCTTGACCATTTGCGGTAAGGAAGTTAAGAAGTAAAGCGTTAAAACTAAGATTGTTAGCGCGGCAAAAGTTCCAGATAAAACTGATTTGCCAACACCAACTACGCCGCCAAATGTTGTTAGCAGAAGTTTTCCATCTGAAGTTCGCGCTGCTATTTCGCGTTGCAAAGTATCAAGTAAGCCGTACTGATCATTTAGTCGCATAAATAATGAGTTAGATTTCAAATCTTGAATCAATGATGGCGCTTGACTGATTAAGTTAGAGCCTTGCGAAACAACTGGCGGCACCACAATTAAAGCAAAGAAAATCACAAATAAAATTACTGAAATAAATATTGCAGCAACTGCATTTGTCCGAGATAAACCTCTACGGCGAAGTGCCTCGACTGCCGGGTTTAAGCCAGTTGCCAAGAAGAGCGCAATCAAAATCAAGACAAATATCTGCGAAGCACTGGCAAGTGCTCGCATCAATACAAATGCAGAGAGTGCACCGATCGTTGCAATGAAGCCAAAATAAAATGGGTGTGATTTGTTAATTGGATCACCTAGAACGCCCATATCAGTGTTAATTACCTGGGGTTCTCCCGTAACAACTTTTTTAATTCGCTTACTAATCGTCATGTGTTCAAGTGTAATTGCCTAAGATGAGCCCATGACCCTACGAATCACTGGCTTTGGCGAAGAGATCGCGGCCGTCTCGGGTCTGCCGTGGAATCAGCCGCTCGAAGAGTGGCCAGAAGATCCAGCTCTTGCTGAAAAACGCGGTATTTCGCGCCACGTCGTTCGCTTGATTCGAGTAACTGATGAACCTGATTCCGAAATCTATGCGGTCAAAGAGACAGTTTCTGAGTTCGCTAATCGTGAATATGCCGCTCTTCGCGAACTTCGCCGCTTGCAAGCACCTAGCGTTGATCCAATTGCTGTTGTAGAGGGACGTAAAGATATAAATGGCGAAGATTTGCCATGTGTTTTAGCCACTCGCTTCTTGCCGTACTCACTGCCTTACCGAGTTGTGCTCTCGGGCGCCTTATCTCCGCATGACATTTTAAATATGGCTAACGCCTTAGCGCTACTGCTAGTTCGCTTGCACCTACTCGGTTTCTGGTGGGGAGACTGTTCGCTTTCAAATACTTTATTCCGGCGAGATGCTGAAGGTTTCGCAGCTTACTTAGTTGATGCCGAAACCGGCGAGTTTCAAAAAACTCTTAGCGATGGACAGCGCGAACATGATTTAGATATTGCTCACTTTAACGTGGCCGCTGAACTAGAGGATTTAGCTTTATCTGGCGTTCTGTATCCGGGCATGGATCCAGTTCGTGCAAGTGATACCGTGATGAAAAGATATCGACGACTTTGGGCTGCACTACGTGATCCACAATCACTCGACCCAACTGATCGCCGCGCTGTTGAATGCGCAATGCGCCAACTACATGATTTAGGTTTTGCAGTTGAAGAAGTTTCCATCGCGATTGATGGCGAAAATAAAGTTTTGAAGTTCCAGCCTAAGTTAGTTGCTGCTGGATATCACACCAATCGCTTGCGCGAACTGATGGGGCTAGAAACCGAAGAGTTACAAGCAAAACGAATCTTGGCATCCTTTGATCGTTATCGAGCTCGTGAAAATAACCTTTCGACAAACGTCAATGAAGTGGCCTTTAAATGGTTAACTGAGATTTTCAATCCAATTGTTAACTCTGTTCCGGCCGAGCATCTTGGCCGAGTCGAGCCAGCTCAGTTATTCCATGAAGTTCTTGAGCACCGTTGGTACTTAAGTGAAGCTGCGGGCCATGATGTGGGCTTAGATTTAGCCTGCAAAACCTATATTTCTGAGGTTCTACCCTACCGCCGCGATTCAGGTATCGAGTTAGTGGAATGATTAAGCAATGAGTTTGCCACCTAATTTTGGTCGAGCCGTAGATTTGAGTTCGCTAACAAAGCCAGCCCAAGCCACCAATGCGATTGCTTCAACTTACGAAATCACGACTGAAAATTTCGCAGCTAATGCAGTCGAACTTTCGCGCACAAAGCCAGTAATTTTATTGGTCTGGTCACCGCGCAGCCCCGAGTCAATGACCACTCTTGAAACTCTGAGTAAATTAGAAACCAGCGCTAACGATGCGTGGGCACTTGGCAGCATTAACGCTGATACCCAACCGCAAGTGGCTCAAGCACTACAAACCAAAAATGTTCCTTATGCGGTTGCCCTAATTAATGAGCAGCCAGTTCCACTATTTGACCAGAGTTATCCGGAAAATCAAATCAAAATGGTAATTGATAAAGTTTTAACCTTAGCTGCCGAGCAAGGGATTGGTAGTGCGCCGGTAGAAACCATCGAACCTGAAGAAGATGAAGCTCTTGCCGCCCTTGAAGCCGGTCAGTATGAAATCGCCAGAGCGGCTTATCAGAAATTATTGAGCCGCAAACCAAATGATTCGCTAGCAAAGTTAGGTTTAGCGCAAACTGAACTACTTATCCGCACCGAAAAACTCGAAGCTAAATTAGTCACCGCACTAGCTGCATCTGAACCAGATAATGTAAAAGCCCAATTAGATTGCGCAGACCTAGAAGTTATCAGTGGCGATCTAGATGCTGCTTTCAATCGCTTAATCGAATGCGTTCGCCGTTTTGCCGGAGCTGATCGCGCGGCCGCAAAAGACCATCTATTGGCACTCTTCCAATTAGTAGATCCAGCTGATCCACGACTAAAAGTGGCTCGCACTTCCCTTGCAAGTGCGCTCTTCTAGACTAACCGATGAATAAACAATCAATAACACCTGACGAAGAGTTTAGAACTTTAACTAAGCTCTTCTTTCTCTATGGTTTTGGTGTCATGTCTTGGATACCTAGATTTCCTGATTTTAAGGAAAAATTAGGGTTAACAAATGGCCAATTCGGTTCAATTATCAGCTTAGGAAATATAGGTGCATTTATAAGTCTGCTAACCGTGGGCCACATCGTCCATAAACTGGGCAGCTACAAAGTTTTAATTGCAAGCACCTGCTCGCTTTATCTGAGTCTTATTCTGATGGCCAATATCTCCTCTAGTTTTATATTTATTCCACTTGTAATTCTGATGGGATTTTCGAGTTCAGCTTTTCATATTTCAGTCAATAGCCAGGCGTTTAATAGTCAAACTCGAATTACCAAACCAATTATTGTCAAATTACATGGCATTTGGACCATGGGTGCAGTTAGCACCGGCCTGGTCTCGGGTCTTGTAATTGGTCGGATCTCTGCTTCAATCCAACTAGATATTATCTATGTCTTCGTATTCCTGCTGACAATAAAATATCTAAATAAATTGCTACCAATAGCGCTTTTGCCAAACCTTGAAGATGATCATTATTCGGTGAAGCAGATTTTTAAGTCGCTAAGATTTGATCGCCTGATAGCTGGTGGCATGATCTGCGCCATTTTACTTGAGATTGCAATGGGCGATTGGTCAAATATATTTGCTCGCGAATATTTGGGAATTAAAGGTGGCCTAATAACTTTGCCTTACATTCTCTTTATGAGTGCCATGATTGCCGGCAGACTTGGCATCTCTAGAATTATTGATCGGATGCCAATTAACAGAGCAGCCAATATCGGCGCCGTAACTGGTGGCACCTTCTTTTTAATTGGGGTATTGGTATCGATATTGTTTGGCGACACCCATCAGTACTGGGCCTTTGGCGTATTCTCGTTTGGCTGCCTCGTTGCTGGTTTAGGAACTTCCTTTATTACGCCAAGTTTCTTTAATGCGGCAAGTGCCCGAAGCGAATTTCCGAGCGCAGTAGTAATTGGTCAAATCGGATTGATTAATAATTTTCTGATCTTTGGCGGTAAGTGGGTAATTGCCTGGACCGCGCAGTTCACTTCCTTGGCCGTTGCCCTCTTGATTCCAGCAGTAATGGCGCTATCTGTTCCGCTCTTCTCAAAGGCTTTGTTAAGCGGTAATGCCAAGGGGCAAGCAGACGAAAAATAGGTGTTTTTAAGCTAAAGCCATCCACAAGGTAGCTAATGGGGCCACTCTTAAAGTAATCACTAAGTCAGAACCTTCAGCCACATCAACTGGCTGATTAGTAACATCACTGCCACCAAAAGCTAAATCATCAGTGTTTAAAACTTCGCGCCAGGTTCCGGCTTTTGGCATTGGCAAACGATAGTTCTCATGTGGCACCGGAGAGAAATTACTTATGCAGACAAGGGGCTGACCATCATCTGCCCATCGGGTAAATGCCAAAACATTGCTTGCGGCATCGTTTCCTACCAACCATGAGAATCCTTCAGGCGAAGTATCTTTTTCAAACAGCGCTGGTGTTGATTTATAAAGGATGTTCATCTGAGAAATCGCTTTTGCGACACCTTTATGTTCATCGTATTGAGTTAAGTGCCACTGCAACCCAGCTGATTCACTCCACTCATCATTTTGGGCAAATTCTTGACCCATAAAGAGAAGCTTCTTGCCAGGGTGTGCCCACATGAATCCGTATAGGGCGCGTAGCGTTGCTAACTTCTGCCAACGATCACCCGGGAACTTATTTACTAATGAACCTTTGCCATGAACAACTTCATCATGGGAAAGTGGCAACATAAAGTTTTCGGACCAGGCATAGAGAATCGAGAAAGTTATTTCGTTGTGGTGATGGACGCGATGAATCGGGTCACGTTGTAGGTATTCCAAAGTGTCATGCATCCAGCCCATGTTCCACTTAAAGCCAAAGCCGATGCCATCTGAATCAGTACTGCGTGTTACGCCAGGCCAAGCTGTTGATTCTTCAGCAATCATCATGATGCCTGGGTGCGTGCGATATGCCGTAGAAGTTGCTTCTTGCAATAACTGCACTGCTTCTAGATTCTCACGGCCACCAAATTTATTAGGCAGCCATTCGCCTTCTTTACGCGAATAATCCAAGTAGAGCATCGAAGCCACGGCATCTACCCGCAACCCGTCAATATGGAATTCAGTTAGCCAATACAAAGCACTCGCAACGATGAAGTTGCGAACTTCATTGCGACCGAAGTTAAAGATCAACGTGCCCCAGTCGGGATGCTCGCCTAAACGCGTATCTGCATGCTCATAAAGGGCAGTTCCGTCGAATTTGGCCAGTGCCCATTCATCTTTCGGAAAGTGCGCAGGAACCCAATCGAGAATCACGCCGATGCCAGCATTGTGAAGAGCGTTGACTAAATATTTAAATTCATCGGGTGAACCAAAGCGCGAAGATGGTGCAAAGAAAGAAGTTACTTGATAACCCCACGAAGGACCATACGGATGTTCCATCACAGGTAAGAATTCAACGTGCGTGAAGCCAGTTTCTTGTAAGTAGGCAACTAGCTCAGTTGCTAAATCACGATAACTTAGACCTAAACGCCAAGAACCTAAGTGAACTTCATAGACAGACACCGCGCTACGCCAAGACTCAAACTTACTTCGCTCGCTAATCCAGCTCTCATCACTCCATTGGT
The DNA here is from genome assembly GCA_026393075.1 of Actinomycetota bacterium. GTDB lineage: Bacteria > Actinomycetota > Actinomycetes > Nanopelagicales > Nanopelagicaceae > Planktophila. The sequence continues at coordinate 51,743 of JAPLAW010000008.1, forward strand.
AATTCGATGCTTCGACAATTGAAGCAGTTAGTGGTGGGATCTCGGTAGCACGAGCCATGGGATCAGCATGATCAACCCAGCGTCCATCATTGGTGTGAACTGCAAACTTGTATTTAGTACCAGGTGCTAAATCGGCAATAAAGATTTGCCAAATGCCAGTATTTTCAATGCGCCACATTCGATGGGTATTGCGATCCCAGTAATTTAGATCGCTGATCAAACTTACATCACGAGCATTTGGTGCCCAAAGCGCAAAAGAGGTGCCAAGTAAATTTCCCTCAGCATCGTGCTGCACATGTGAACCTAGTACTTTCCAAAGTTCTTCATGGCGACCTTCGGCAATTAAATAAAGATCTAGTTCGCCCAAAGCGCCAGGTTGATTTGGTACTACCTGTGTTTTACGGCGAAAGAGTTTCATTAGTTAAGGAATCCGCACCACGGCAATATGAGCGACATTGTTGTAATCGCCCCGCGGGTCAAGACTGACAAAGCTGTCGCGATTCCAGCTAAATGAATTTCCGGTTATCTGGTCATCGACCACAAATGAATCTCCAGTTAGTCCCAGCAAATCCATGTTCCAGTGAACCACAGTCGCTTGCGCATTTGAAGGGTCAAGATTGACGATAACTAGTACTAAGTTCTCACCGTCACGCTTGGAATAAGCGATTATTGCCTCGTTATCAGTGTGGTGGAAATGTAGATTACGTAGGCGCTGCAGGGCACGGTTGGCGTTACGAATTTTATTTAATTTAGTAACTAGCGGCACTAGCGATTGCTTAGCGCCATCCCAGTCGCGCACCTTGATCTGATATTTCTCAGAATCTAAGTATTCTTCGCGGCCTTCACTTAACACTCGGTGCTCAAAGAGTTCATAACCGGCATACATTCCCCATGAAGGAGTTAGCGTCGAAGCAAGGACTGCGCGAAGGGCAAACATTGCGGGGTTTCCACTTTGCAAATGAAACGGCAAGATATCTGGAGTATTGACCCAAAAATTAGGGCGAAAGAAGGCACTGGTTTGATGTGAAACTTCATTGCCATATTCAGTTAGCTCATGTTTGGTTGTTCGCCAAGTGAAGTAGGTATAAGACTGTTGGAACCCTGCTTTGCCAAGGGCGTGCATCATGGCTGGCTTAGTAAATGCTTCGGCTAAGAAAACAATCTCGGGATACTTAGCATTAACTTTAGAAATCAAGGTTTGCCAGAATATAACTGGCTTGGTATGTGGATTATCAACCCGGAATATTGTCACGCCTTTGCTAATCCAGAGTTCACAAATTCGGTATACCTCAGCAACTAGCCCATCAAAATCATCATCAAAGTTAATTGGATAAATATCTTGATACTTCTTTGGTGGATTCTCGGCGTAAGCAATCGTGCCATCGGTGCGATAGTTAAACCACTTTGGATGCTCTTTAACCCATGGATGATCTGGTGAAGTTTGCAATGCTAGATCTAGTGCTATTTCAAGATCTAGCTTATTTGCCTCTTTAACGAATTTTTCAAAATCTTTCATCGTGCCAAGTGCTGGACTAATCGCATCGTGGCCACCATCAGAATTTCCAATACCCCATGGCACACCAGGATCATTTGGCCCGGCCGTTAAAGTGTTGTTTGGCCCCTTGCGGTGAGAAATACCAATTGGATGGATTGGCGGGATATAAAGGACATCAAAACCCATGCTTTTTACTGCTTTTAGTCGCTTTACCGCAGTGCCGAAATTTCCACTGGCGTAGGTGCCATCTTTATTTATGCTGGCGCCTTCACTTCGCGGGAAGAATTCATACCAAGCACCAACTAGGGCTCGCTCGCGTTCAACATAGACTGGAAATTGTGGCGAATTAGTTGTAACGGTGCGATATTGGGTAACTATGGCTGCTGCTATTTCGAAAGTGAATCTACCTAGTTTTGGCAGCGCAATCGGTGCTTCATAGCGATCGGTACCAGGGCTACGTTCAATTGCCGCAATCCGTGATAACTCTTTACCTTTGCTATCGCGAGTAATTACGTGAACTACTGGATAGTCATGGCCCTCGCCAGCAACAGTTGCACTGACCAGGATTTCTTCATTAACAATTGCTTTGACAGGAGTGAATTCTCCACCAAAGTAAATTGTGGGGGAGATATCGGTAATTGCAACGCGGCCGATCAACCCGAACCCTCGGTGTTGCCGGCTTCAGCAGCAGTTACATCATTGATCTGATACTTATCAAGTGCTTCTTGAACTGTCTTGACTTTCACTTCGCCTTGCTTTGCAAGTTGTTGCAAAGTTGCAACCACGATTGATTCCGCATCAACCTTGAAGTGACGACGTAGTGCGCCGCGAGTATCTGATAAACCAAAGCCATCAGTGCCAAGGGAGGCAAACTGATTAGGCACCCAAGGGGCTATTTGATCTTGAACTGCGCGCATGAAATCACTGACCGCAATAATCGGACCTTCAACGTTTGCTAGCTTCTTAGTTACATATGCTTGCTTTTGATCACTCGGATTTAGCAAGTTATGGCTATCGGTTTCTAGACCATCTCGGCGAAGTTCATTCCATGAAGTAACTGACCAAACTGAAGCCGCTACTCCCCAATCTTCGGCCAATAACTTCTGTGCCTTAAGTGCCCAGTTAACACCAACACCCGAAGCCAAGATTTGTGCTTTCTTCTTGCTACGGATTTCAGCCGGGGCATATAGATAAATACCTTTTAATAGCCCTTCAATATCTAGGTTTTCTGGCTCAGCTGGCTGCATATATGGCTCGTTATAAACGGTTAAGTAGTAATAAACGTTCTCACTGTTCTCGCCATACATACGACGCAGACCGTCTTTAACAATATGACCCAATTCGAAGCCAAATGCTGGGTCATAAGAAACGATTGCTGGGTTTGTCGAAGCCAATAGATGTGAATGACCATCTTCGTGTTGTAGACCTTCACCATTAAGCGTGGTGCGACCCGCAGTTGCACCGACTACGAAACCTCGAACTAATTGATCAGCTGCAGCCCAGAAAGCATCGCCGGTACGTTGGAATCCGAACATTGAATAGAAAATGTAGATCGGAATCATCGGTTCATCATGAGTTGAATATGAGGAACCAACAGCCGTAAAGGATGCAACTGAGCCAGCTTCGTTAATACCTTCATGCAGAATCACACCTGAAGTAGATTCCTTATAAGAAAGCATTAATTCACGGTCAACCGATAAATACTTCTGACCATTTGGTGAATAGATCTTTAAAGTTGGGAACAAAGAGTCCATACCAAAGGTACGTGCTTCGTCAGGAATGATCGGAACTAAGCGCGAACCTAGGCCCGGATCCTTAATTAGATCTTTAAGCATACGAACAAATGCCATCGTGGTTGCAATTTCTTGCTGACCTGATCCACGTCGAACTGATTCATAGACTGAATCATCGGGTTGTGCCAATGGACGCGAAATCTTGCGACGCGAAGGAATCGAACCACCAAGTGCAGTGCGACGTTCTTGTAGATATTTCGCTTCAGGTGAGTCATCAGCTGGGCGATAGTACGGAGGTAATTTCGCATCAAGTTGGTCATCGGCAATTGGAATACCTAAACGATCACGGAATTCAGTAATGTCTTCCATCGACATCTTCTTCATCTGGTGCGTTGAGTTACGGCCTTCGAAGTGTGAGCCAAGTGTCCAGCCCTTAACTGTTTTTGCCAGAATCACAGTTGGGCGTCCATTTGAATTCATTGCTGCTGTATAGGCAGCAAATAACTTGCGATAGTCATGGCCACCGCGGCGTAAGCCCCAAATCTTGTCATCTGACCAGTCCGCAACCATTGCAGCAGTGCGTGGATCACGAGCAAAGAAGTTATCACGTACGAACTTTCCACTTTCCGCTTTGAAAGTTTGATAATCGCCATCAAGAGTCTTGTTCATTAAATCAACAAGTGCGCCTTCGCGGTCTTGCGCAAGCAGCGGATCCCACTCGCGACCCCAAACCACTTTTAGTACGTTCCAGCCAGCACCGCGGAAGATTGATTCAAGTTCTTGAATAATTTTTCCATTACCGCGCACTGGGCCATCAAGGCGTTGCAAGTTACAGTTAACAACGAAAGTTAAGTTATCTAGATTTTCGCGAGTAGCTAAACCAATGGCACCTAAGGTATCGACTTCATCAACTTCGCCGTCACCTAAGAATGCCCACACATGTTGTTGGCTAGTGTCTTTGATTCCGCGATTGTGCAAGTAACGATTAAAGCGGGCTTGATAAATTGCATTAAGTGGACCAATACCCATTGACACGGTTGGGAACTGCCAGAAATCTGGCATCAAACGTGGATGCGGATAAGAAGAAAGTCCGCCACCTTGATGTGAAAGTTCTTGACGGAAACCATCTAGTTGATTTTCTGAGAATCGTCCTTCTAAAAATGCACGTGCATACATTCCGGGGCTGGCATGTCCTTGGAAGAAAATCTGATCGCCGCCACCTGGATGATCTTGACCGCGGAAGAAGTGGTTGAAACCAACTTCATAAAGCGAAGCCGAAGACGCGTAAGTTGAGATGTGTCCGCCAACGCCAACACCTGGACGCTGCGCACGGTGCACCAACATTGCCGCGTTCCAACGGTTATATTGTCGGATCCGACGTTCGATTGCTTCGTCGCCAGGAAATTCTGGTTCGCTATCGGAGGGAATACTGTTGATGTAATCAGTTGCGCGTAGCCCTGCGATACCAATGTTTTTCTCTTGCGCGCGCTTTAGTAGCGAGAGCATTAAATATCGAGCGCGAACCGGACCGGCGTTAGCTAAGGCAGCATCAAAGGATGCGTTCCATTCGGCCGTCTCGCTAGGGTCGATATCAACTAGCTGATCGACGATGTGATCGGGCGTATCAAACGTTTCGCTCATGTGCCTATTCTCTCGGTTACTAGCCAGTTGTGTGAAATTGAGAGTGCTCAGGTCTTGCTAAGTGAGCAAATTTTAGGTGGACTTAGCCCGTGGCCATGCGTATGGGCTTTGCCAAAGGTGATTTGATCTTGGAAATCGGCTATGCCGCCGACTCTGATGATTCCTTGCGCGCAAAGATTAAGGGAATTACGGATACTGAATTTATTCAGATTGATCCGACCGAAGTCATAGATGGCGTAATCATCTGGTGGCGCGATGGTGATGGCGACTTAATCGATGAATTAATGGATGCCCTGACATTTCTCTCTGAGACCGGCCCGATCTGGGTGATGACCCCAAAGATGGGCCGCGCGAATTATGTTGAAGCAAGTGAAATTCAGGATGCCGCCCCAACTGCTGGGCTAAGTGTTACCTCAACTATTGCCGTTGCCACAGATTGGACTGCAACTCGTCTAGTGGCACGTAAAGCTGGCAAACGATAGATTTCGCGCCATGACTACGACACTAGTAATTGGCCAACCCGCCCCTGATTTTGAATTAGTAAATCACCATGGCGAAAAAGTTACCCTCTCATCATTTCAAGGAAAGCAAAACGTGGTTTTAGTTTTCTATCCATTTGCATTCTCTGGCACTTGTACCGGCGAACTTTGCGCATTACGCGATGACATTTCAGCATTCCAAAATGATGATGTACAAGTTCTTGGAATTGCTTGCGATCCAATGTATTCAGCTCGCGCATTTGCTGAAGCCGAAGGTTATACATTTCCAATCTTGGCTGACTTCTGGCCACATGGTGAAGTTTCAAAGCGATATGGCGTTTTCTTTGAAGAACGCGGATTCTCAACTCGCGGCACATTCATCATCGACAAGGCAGGAATTCTGCGTTGGCAGGTCGTAAATGGCCCAGGTGAAGCGCGTAATACAGCTGATTACAAGGCGGCGTTAGCACAGCTTTAATTAGGTTAGACTTATGGATCTGGCTTTGGCTAGAAAAGTAAGTTCCGGGTGCTTAGCTCAGTGGTAGAGCGTCTCGTTTACACCGAGAATGTCGGGGGTTCGAAACCCTCAGCGCCCACCAGTTCCACTTCATAAAACTACATATCTAATCTAAGTTAGCTTTCAAATTTAATTCGAAAGCGCAGATAGGGAAGGCGTTATGAAAGCTAGCCCGAGCGATCAACGACAGATTTTAGATATCCAGCGCCACGATTTAGCTTTAACTTCCCTAGCGCACAAACTTGCCACTCTTCCTGAGATTGCTTTACTTAACGCTGCCACAGTTAAATCAAATAACACTCGCGATCTTCGCATTGGTGCCGAAACCGAGTTAAGCGATGTAAACCGCGAATTAAAGCGAGCCGAAGGTGATGTTGAGCAAGTTGTAACAAGGCTACAAAAAGATGAGGCCCGCCTTAATTCCGGCACCGCCACTCCCAAAGAACTCGAATCCCTTCAACACGAAGTTGGCTCACTAAATGCACGTCGTGCCGAACTAGAAGAAGTTGAACTTGAAGTTATGTTGCGCGTTGATGGCATCAAATCTCGAATCGATGAATTAAAAGCACTAGAAGCAACTCTTGCTACTGAAATCGCTGAATTAACTGATCGCAAAAATATCGCATCCCTTGCCCTTGAATCTGAAAGCGCTCAATTGCTAACTGAACGCGCCGCAACTGTTACTTCAGTTGATAAAGCAATTTATGATCTATACGAAAAGATTCGTAGCGGCGGTGGGGCTGGTGCAGCTGCATTACTCGGCGGACAATGCCTTGGTTGCAACTTGAGCATTAATTCAGTTGATCTAAAGCGCATGCTCGATTCAGCTGAAGATGAAGTAATTCGCTGCGAAGAGTGCCGTTGTATTTTGGTGCGCGGGGTTTAAACAATGGCTCGTCACTTTAAATTAACTGCCGACGGTGGATCACGTGGCAATCCCGGACCAGCTGGTTTTGGTGCGGTGGTTTCTGAAAACGGTCACATAATTGCTGAGATCTACGAATTCATTGGAACTGCCACAAATAACGTGGCTGAATATGGCGGGTTAATTGCTGGCCTAAAGGCAATTAACGATTTAGATTCTGATGCCACTGTAGATGTATGCATGGATAGCAAATTAGTAGTTGAGCAAATGTCAGGCCGTTGGCAGATAAAGCACGCTGATATGCGCAAACTTGCCCAGAATGCACGCGATGCGCATTCTCCTTCACTTGTTAACTACACCTGGATTCCGCGTGATGAAAATTCACATGCTGATCGCCTGGCAAATAAAGCCCTCGATGCTCAAAGTAGCGGTCATGACAAGAGTGAACCAACCCAACCCAGGCAATTAAATTATTTAACAGAGCGGTTAAAAAGTGATGAGAAGCCAACTGTTCTGCATCTAATCCGTCATGGCGAAACAGTTTTGACACCAGGTCGTAAATTCTCTGGAGTTGGGCCGTTAGATCCAGTACTTACTCAAACTGGTCGAGCGCAAGCAGTCGCAGTTGCAGAGTCGGCTAAGAAGTTAGGTGCAGATGCTTTAATTGCTTCTCCTCTCAATCGCACCAAAGAGACTGCCAAAATCATTTCTGATGTAACTGGTTTAACTGTTAACTTTGATGAGATTTGGTTTGAGATGGATTTTGGATACTGGGATGGACTTTCAGTTGAAGAAGTTAAGGAGAAACACCCCGATGATTACGATAAATGGTTAACTGATTTATCGTTTAAGCCAGCTGGCGGCGAATCATGGCAAGCAATCACAGCTCGCATCGAAACCGCTCTTTCAAAAATACTTTCTGAATACCCAGGACAAACCGTTATTGCAGTAACCCATAATTGTGTAATAAAAGCAGCAGTTGCAATCTGTCTAGGTGCCCCAATCGAATCTGTTTTCCATATGGATATTGGTCCATGTTCGATTAATACTTTATTGATGTGGCCATCTGATGGACTGCGCGCAATTCGTGGAGTAAATCAACAGTCGAATTAGTCCCAATATCTGTTTTAACTAGTTAAGATCAGGGCATGTCGAAAGTAACTGTATTTATTGGAGATAGCGTCACCGATTGTGGTCGTCTAATCGAACCCCCTTATGGCGATGGCTATGTTTTTAATATTGCCAGTAGCGGTCGATTATCGAGTGCGATCATTAATGTTGGAACGAGTGGGCACCGCTTAATTGACCTAGAAAACCGCTGGAATACCGATGTTTTAGCCCATCAACCAACTTTGGTATCTGTGGCTATCGGCATCAATGACACTTGGCGACGCTATGACGACAACGATCCAACTTCAGTTGAAGATTTTGAAAATAGCTATCGCCGAGTTCTAACCGCGACAAAAGCACAAGGTAATCCAGAATTAGTTCTCTGCGAACCATTTTTGCTTGAGGTGCGCGATGAAATGAATACTTGGCGTGAAGATCTGGACCCAAAGATCGCAGTAGTTCACAAAATGGCTGATGAATTTGGTGCGAAGTTGGTTCCATTCGATCAGCACTTTAACGCTATTTCTAATGAGATGGCAATGGCCGAACTAGCAGATGATGGAATTCATCCTTCAAAACTAGGCCACCAGATTATGGCTGATCTTTGGTTACGAACTGTAGGTTTGTAGTTCAGCTGCCAGCTCATTAAGCGGCCCAACAATCTGATCTCCGAAAAGATTCTTCTTTATGTTGTCCAAGTTTTCAGCAAGAGCTTGTAATTTTAAAGGTGCTTCAGCAGGTCCAACAATAATCATTTTTTCAGCATCATAAGAACAAGTTAATAAAACATTTGCCAAACCAATGAGTGCTTCACTACCTGCCTGGTATTTAGCTAACCAAGGTTTGATCTCAGTAATGATCTCAGGATAAGAAAAGTTTGGGTTTAAGAGAAATTTCTGGTTCGCAATTATTGCTTCGCCTTCAGTCTTAAAAACTTCAGCTGCTTTGTTCATATCGCCTGAGCGCCAAGCTGTTACGCCGGCTCTAAATACTTTACGTAAATCGGGAGCTGGGTCGCCACCAACTGTGGTTCCCATTGAAGTTCTCAGGAATCGACGTAGTGCGCTTCGTTCACCCTCATCTTCGATTAACTTAACTAAGGCACGTTCCCAAGCTTCTTCAGGATTGTATTTTTCAGTACTCCATAAATATTCACCAATAGTTGAGATAGGTATCTGCGAAGCTTCGTATTGCAGCATTGGGTTTGAAAGCAGCCCAGCTGAGTATTTATGTAACCCTTTTTCGCGTCCGCGAACTGGCCCAATATGAAGGTTTACTTGAAGTCCGCCATCATTTACAGGGAAATTATCCCAATAAAGAGCGGGTCTGAGCGCACTTCGCTCGAAGATGACTGCATCTGCAATATCTAAATACTCCGAACAGATAGTTCGGCCGGTCCACATCAAGTTAATTCTGGACTTAAGTTCTCTACCTAAATCGATTAGGTATGGCTCATTACCGCGACCGGCATAGTGCATCGGGCAAACAGTTAGTTGCGCCTTCTCGTTAAAAGCGATCAATTTATCCCATACTCGATTTGTGAAGTCAGCATGAGCGGCAGCCGTTGATGCATATTTAGCATTATCTGACTCGTGCTGCATTTCCGAATCTATGTCATCCCATAACATTCCAAAATGTTTAGCGCCAATGTCAGTTAACTGCTTGAATCTATTTACGATTGCATCTACATCAGATTCGCTTGAATACTTAACTGATAAACCAGGAGAAACGCATATTACAAAATCGATACCATGAATTTTTCCAAGTTCGATTAGTTCAGCAGCCATGAGTAGATATTCAGAAGTAAAAGGTGACCGCCAATTGAAGCGCTGTAGTGGATCATCTTTTGGAGCCAAGAAATAAGTGTTCATGTTGCAATCGGCGAAGAATTCAATACCTTTTAATTTCTGAGCATGAGTCCAAGGCTTACCATAGAAACCTTCAACAACTCCACGCACTGGAAAATCAGGTCCATCTTCTAATTCCAGCTTGGTAGCATCAGTGGCAAGCCAAGTTTGAATTGCATTTAGCGCATAACGAAACGCGTGTTCCAGAGTCAGGCCTACGGTTGATTCAATTTTGTTGCCGTTTCGCTTAGCTGAAATAGCAAAGCCTTCGACGTTATCTAAGCGCTGAGCTTTCAGTGATATCGAAATATCAAATTTACCAATTGTTTCTTTATGACGAGATGCAAATGCCGCAGCCATTTTATTCTGGAGCTCAGTTCCATTCGTTAGCAAGATACTCATAGCTCACCAGTTGCACTTGATTGATTAGCGTGATTTGCCAATAAAGGAGTTGAATTCCCGGCAGTTTGGGCTTGGAAAACTAAATCACGGGCTTGCGCCGTTGCGATCTGCAGAGCACCAACCAAAATACCGCTCTCGCCAAGCGTAGAAACTTCGATTCTAGGCGGAAACGGCAAAATCTCATTGACTAATTTAAGAATTGGCTCAATGAAGAAATCGGCTTGGCGACCTATTCCACCAGTGAGAACTACTAATTCAACATCGGTAATTGCTGAAATTGCAGCAACGTATAGTGCAATTCGCTCAGCTTCCTGCTCGATAACGGCGCGACCTAGAAGATCGCCATCTTTAGCAGCTTTCATAATGTCATATGTCGTGTATGGCTCAACCAGAGTTGTCTTTTTGTATTTCTTGGCTAACTCACGAGTGATTTCAGAAATGCGATCACCAGAAGGGTTAGTGGCACCACGGTGAGTGTCATGTGGGTCGCCGAATGGTACGTAGAACACTTCACCAGCTGCTCCACGATGACCACGGTGTAGCTTGCCATTTAAAACGATGCCAGAACCTAAACCAGAACCAACTGATAGAACTGCAAAGTTGTCAATGCCAATACCATGGCCCGCGGTTTGCTCGCTGACGGTAACTAAGTTGATATCGTTTTCAACGGTTGGGTATACGCCAAGTTCTTGTCTGATTATTTCAGCCAAATTAATTCCATCTAGAGCGCCGATGGTTCCGGCAATCGAGACAATGCCAGTATTTTGGTCAACTACGCCAGGTGTGCCAACTGCGATGGCTGCAACATCTTTTAATTTATAACCAGAGTCTTTTAATACCTTATCAACTGCTTGATGGATAACTTTAATTAAATCATTAAGTTTTAACGATGTGACGGCGATCGATACCTCGGCACGCATTTCTAAATTTAAGTCACCGACTGCAGCTCTGATAAAGCGAGTACCTATATCAATGCCCAGCGAAACTTTGACATCGCTAATTGCTTCGTAAACAAAGCGAGCTCGTTTAGAGTCTGCTTCACCTGGTTCTACTTCACGAATAAGCGCATAATCAATTAGGTCACGCAAAATATCGGCTGTAGTTGGTTTTGATAATCCAATCAATCGAGCAATTTCGGCAGCATGAAGTGCACCATTTGAGCGCAAGGTATCAATAACCCGACGTTCATTGATCTCACGCATAAGTGATGGAATCGCAGGAACTCCAACTGCCGACATTTTCATTCTCCTAATTAGCCCTTTACGCCAGTGAGGGTAACGCCTTCGATGAAGACTTTCTGGCTGAAAAAGAAGATCACGATAACGGGGGCCATAAATAGGGCAGATGCCGTCATCATCATGTTCGTCTGCACGTGGTGGAGCCCCTGGAACGCATTTAGCCCGATACCTAGAGTCCAAAGGTTTTCATTTTCCACGATGTAGAGCAGCGGTCCGAAGAAGTCATTCCAGGAACCAAGGAATGCGAAGAGTGCGATAGCTGCAATTGCTGGCTTTGCTAGTGGCACCACAATGCGCATCATTAATTTAAACTCACTGCAGCCATCAATTCGAGCTGCATCTGAAATTTCATCAGGGATACTGGTAAAGAATTGCCTCAATAGGAAAATAGAGAATGCACTTGAGAAGAAGCTAGGAACAATCAGTGGCAGGAATGAAGGAATCCAGTGCAGCTTTGAGAAAATAATATAAACCGGAATCATAGTTACTTGACCTGGCAACATCATGGTGCCCAAAATAATCACGAATGTTGTGTTGCGACCTTTCCATTGCAAACGTGAGAGAACATAAGCAGGTGGAACGCTGGAAACTACAGTTCCGATGGTTCCCATTAATGAAACAAAAAGGGTATTTAGCGTCCACTTTAGAAATGGCACCGCAGTAAATACTTCAACATAGTTGTGCCACATAAATGGTGATGGCCAAATCGAGCGAGTTTCAGCTTGCCCCTTGTTCATCAGCGAAATAACAATTACTAGGTAGAGCGGCATTATGAAAATGGTAGATAAGAAGATCAGCAGCGTATGGTTGCTAACCATTTCGAGGAAGTCATGCCACCTCTTTTTGCGACGGGCAACTTTAGAATGATGTTCAATTTCGATGATTTTCTCATCGGAAAGATGACTAAGTACATTGCTCATTTGAATAGTGATCCGTTCGGATAGTGAACCCATCGCTTTTGAGTTTTAAGAATTATGAGCGTGCAAACCAAAGTAATTACGAGTAATACCCATGCCAGCGCAGATGCGTAACCCATCTCGTAGGCACGGAAAGCGGTGAAGTAAATATGTGTTGCATAGAAATACATGGCATGTGAGTAATCATTAACTTGGCCAGATGCCACATAAGCCTGCGTAAAGTATTGAAAGCTACCAATAACGCCGGTTACAAATGAGAAGAAAATAACGGGGGTCATCATGGGCAAGGTGACATATCTAAATGATTGCCACTGAGTAGCACCCTCAAGGCTAGCTGCTTCATATAGTGATTTAGGAACATCTAGCAAGCCAGCCAAATAAATAATCATGGTGTCGCCGATTCCCCAAAGGCCTAGGAGAATCAAACCCCACTTAGACCATTTTGGATCCATAAACCAAAACGGTGGATCTTTGATTCCAATAGCTTCAAGTCCACGGTTAATCGGACCGTATGCTGGATTGAAAATGTAAGTGAAAACCATTGACGCAGCAACGGTTGGGACCATTGATGGCAAGAAGAAAATTGTCCGATAGATGCTGCTGCCACGCTTTGGCTTGGTTAATACCCAAGCGGTAAACATTGCAAATGCAATTCGCAGCGGAATACTTATTGCTGATATCCAAACGGTATTTCTAAGCGCTAACCAGAAGTCAGAATCTTCAAAGAACATGCGGTGGAAGTTTTCTAGCCCCACCCATTCTGGAGAATCAATTAAATTAAATTTAGTAAATGATTGATAGAAACTGGCAACCATTGGATAAGCGGTGAAAATAATGATTCCGAAAATCCAGGGTGACATACATAGAAAGATAAAAAGATACGGAACTTTTAGCTTCTTGCGAGCAGGGGCAAGAGCACCTTCTCCCCGCTTGCGCGGAGAGAAGGATGCCACTGCTTTTGTTAATTGCATTAGTTTTATTTAGCTATTTCTCGCGACGATCTGGTTTACCTTTGTTGCCAAATCAGAAAGAGCTGACTTGAGATTTGGGGTATCGCCAGCTTGCCAAGAAGCCATCAAGTTCTGCAATAGAGCTTCTTCTTGATGTTCGCCAGTGTTCTTTACGACGTGATAAGCAGAGGCTGGATTAGCCACGATGTCGTAAATTGGTTGGTACCAATCTGGGTATTTAGCTGGACGAGCATCCTTAGACAACAGTGAAGAAGGAGCGCCGTTTGCTGAATCCCATGCAGATGCAAGTTTTGTATCGGTTGCTAGCGCCTTCATAACAGTCCAGGCATCCTTTACATTCTTTGAACCCTTTGAGATACCCATTTGTGCTTGTCCAACAACACCTGAGCCGTAGTTAGTTGCAACTAATTCAGGTGAAACAGGGAAGCCAGAGATAGTGAATTCATATTTGGCTGTGCACTTATCTGCCATTGCCCAGTCATCACCAGTACAGAACATAGGTCCCATCCAGTTTGCATCCCACTTCATAGCAACGCGACCAGTCATGAAGTCGTGTTCAGTTCCCCATTCGCCGCCCTTAGCTGCAACGAACTTAATGAGTAACTTGCTGCCCTTATCAAAGTCGCCGCCACCGTAAACGTTAGCGATGAAGCTCTTCTGCCAGTTAAATGCTTTAGCCCAACGTGGGTCAGATGCAAATGCTGCCTTCTGATCTCCGCCGTACCACTTAGCACCGAACATTTGACCTAGCCACATTGAATCCATATCGAATCCGTAGTAACCAGCCCATGGCAAGAAGCCAGCAACCTTGATGCTGCCATCTGTATTAAATGTTGTTAGCTTCTTTGAATATTCAAGAAGTTCAGTTGTTGTCTTAGGTGGATTCTTAAATCCAGCTTTCGCTAATAAATCTTTATTTGAGTAGAAACCGAATACTTCGGATCCAAGTGGCAATGCACAGCGGACGTTATTTGAAATTGCTGAAGCATTAGCTGATGCGTTAAAAGTCTTCTTTACATCGAGGCCATTCTTGCCGGCCATCAATACATTTAGTTTCTGCCATGCACCAGAACCACAGAACCAACCTACGTTTCCGTTACCGTTTGAAACTGAAATGTCAGGACCGTTGCCAGCATTAATTGCAGCAAGTGATTTGGCCATATCAATATTGCCGACAGAGGTAATTGATAAACCAGGGTTTGCTGCTTCAACGCGCTTGATCGCTGCGTTCCACATATCTAAATTGCCGCCGGTATATGGCGCCCAAACTATGACCGTTCGAGTTGCCGCCGTCGCAACACCTGAAGCGGCAACGAGGCTGCCAGCTACTAGCGCCATGACTGCGAAAGAAGCGAACAAACGTTTCTTTTGCATTATTTCTCCTGTCATTTGGCAGATCCACGCTTGGCCCTAGCCCAGCTGTGTAAGGAAACCTACCTCTTTGTGTTAGGAAACCTTACAGGTACAATCGCCAAGGTTAATAGCTTCAAGGGGCTAATTCGGTAACGATTTCTATAACGATTGAGGTTTAAGTGGCGAAAATGGAACGGTTTAAGGGATCGATTCGACTGATTGCTGCTTTAACGCTGGCCGCCTTACTGACTGGCGCTATATATATGGTCAAACCAGCAAAAGCCGATATTCATAATCTGACTGGCACCTTGATCTACCACCGTTACTCAGATTACGGATCCTGGGATGCCACGATGTGGAGCCTTGATCTTAAATCCGGTTCACTTAATCAAGTAAATAAGGAATGGACCACAGTTCTTTCACCAATCAACGCCCATGTAAGCAGCGATGGCCAATATTTAACTTTGATGGGCTCGGCCTCAGGGTTGCCTGCAATCAATGGCGAAGCGCAGCACGACTGGGATGTTTTCATTTCACATTGGAACGGCACTAAGTGGAGCGACCCAATTAATTTAACTGGGCCAAATGGCAAACGCGATGAAGATCCTAAGTTCTCACCCGATGGTAAAACTATTGTTTATAAAGAAGATGGCGTTCTCGCAACCGTTGCAAGCACCGGCGGAGTAAAAACTTATCTCTCAGTCGGCGAAGCTGAAGCATCTATGCCGTACTTCCGCACAAATGGCACCGATATTCTCTTTGAACGCCAAGGCAAAATTTACTTAAAGACCAAATCAGGAGATCAGTTGATGGATCCGGGCACCGGCGGTGAAAGTTCTTATTATCCAATTGGAGTAGATAACGAGCGATTCCTCTTTACTCGAGTGCAAGATTCAAAACACGACGGAATTCGCTGGGGTTATTACGACAGCCGCGCCTCGCAAGATCTCTTCTTCAATAATGACACTTGGGATTCATCTGATTCCTATCCGTATAAAAATGCCAAAGACTTCATCTTCTTAGTTAGCGGCGACGTTAATATTCCAAAAGGCGGCTACAACTTAGTAATAGCTGATTTAGCGAATAAAAAAGTAGTAAATATCGATGATCTATACGGTGACATAAATACTCATCAAGCAGAGCTCGGGCCAGCTTGGACCCCATTTACATATAACAAGTAATTGATTTTCATTACTTTAAGCGCATAAAACGCGATTGCTTGAGCCGCATTAACTGCCGTATCCTTAAACCAGAAGAGTCGCCCGGATCACCGCGTTGTTGAAAGACACCGAGGAAAGTCCGGACTCCATAGAGCAAAGTGGTGGCTAACAGCCACCCGGAGCAATCCGCGGGATAAGTGCAACAGAAAGTAAACCGCCAATAGCAATATTGGTAAGGATGAAACGGTGGTGTAAGAGACCACCAGCAATTGCAGTGATGCAGTTGGCTATGTAAACCCCACTTGGAGCAAGACTAAACAGATAGCGCTTAGAACGGCTCGTTCAAGTTATCGGGTAGGTCGCTTGATTCTGCAAGCAATTGCAGAACTAGATGGATGGTGATCCCTCGCAAGAGGACAGAATCCGGCTTATAGGGCGACTCTTCTTTTAATTAGTGATTAGTGGCCATTTTCCGTGCGGAGATGGTCACTTTTCTATTACATCTCTCTGCATAACCTAACAAGAATTTATAAATTTATGTGGGCAAAAACGTGGGCATGTGGGCAAAAACGTGGGCATGTGGGCAAAAACGTGGGCAGAAATTAGTCTTGTATAGGGCGACTCCTCTTTTCATTAGCGAATTTTAATCAACGCAAAGGAAGTATTTGCATAAATAGTTACTCCCTCTGGATTTTGC